>NZ_JBFRSN010001414.1:0-2550 GCF_041473595.1 Vibrio sp. 10N.222.46.A1 | reverse complement strand
GATATTAAATACAAATACGTAACTCTCTTAATTTTATTTTTCCAGTGGTGCTCAAACCCCGTTTAAAGTTGTATTTCTTGGCTATGGCGAGCAGCGCGGTGTTCACCTTCACCGTATGCATCACGCTCTATCATGATGGCTTTCGCATTATAGAACAACACTTCTTTTGGGACGCCCCCGAAGTATTCAAACGCTTCTTCAAGGCCTTCTATCCTGTTTTCTTGACGATCTCGCTCACTAAAGTGAACGAAGGCCGCTCGGCTATAATCAAGCATAGCAACGAAGGCTTTTACACGTACGCCGCCACGTTTTATCAAGATCTCAACAGTCTCTTTTGTCTGTTAAAACGGATAGACACAGCAATTCAAGTTGACGACCAAACCAGCAACGCGATCCATAAGAATGTGTGGCCTCAGAGCTACGAAAACTTGCGTTATAATAACACTAATATTAGAGGCTACATTGGGTCTAAACTTCAAGAATATCACCAGATCATCGCTGAATTGGCATCGATGGAGGGCGACAATATGGCAGCAAGACTTCCCCCGCTCTACAAACCGGACCGTTCCGGATCCAAACGCGCCCAGAGCGTATGAAAGAAATACTCGAAGCGTTAAAAAAATCAGAAGAAACGGACTGAGAAACAACAAGAAAGCGCCTAACACCTGCGTTAGAAACTTGTCTTAAACGCTTTCTCTGCTTAACTTGCCTTTATATGCTTGTTGAATTATTTTGTTTGGTAGCAGTTAGCAAAAATGGAACTGTACTTCATTAATTAAAAGGTGAACTGTTTATAGTAAAGAGAGCGTTATTATTTCAGGTTTGTTCGCAGATAATGAACACATGAGTCATTATCTGCGAGTAAAACAATGAATCCATTAGACTACACATTCTATACTTTAAACGCGAAACACTACTTACTGGAACCAGAACAAAAGATAGCGGTGAGACAAAACCAAAGCCGTCCGAGCTTTTCTGGGATAGTTTTCTTAGTGGGATTCCTAGTCGGTCAGGTTATCCACCTTTATTAATCACCTCCCGTGGAATTATAAGAAGACAACTTTAAGTTAAGTTGCCATATTCAGAGGTATTCGTTGTATCTAATGAACATAATTTTGAGGTTGACATGGTAGCTTCTCAGTTGTTATCTACGAGTCATCTGCAGCGTTTAAAGCAACTCGAGAAACATTTTTCTCGCAATGAAGCTTATGATGTTGATATTGTCTCACTTGCTGAAATTCTGGCCTGTTCAGAAAGGTACGTGAGTAAGCTAATGGCTTCTTTTGAAAGCTTTGGGCTTATCCATTGGGCTTCGGGTCAGGGCCGTGGTCATCGCTCAAAATTGACGCTATTAAAAAGTTTTGAGACCTCACTGCTGACTCAGTTAGAGCGCATGGCTCGCTCTGGCAGAATAGATCAGGCATTTCGACTAGCTACTCAATTTGGCGAAGTTCGTCTATTTCAAGCTCACTTACCTCTCTGGTTAGGGGACGCACAGCAGGAATTAAAAAAACAGAATACTTTGATGTATTTAGTCCCTTATATGCTGCCTGAATGGCACCCTCATTTGGCACAGTCCGCTCGTTCTATTTTATTGGTCGAAAGCGTCTTCGATACCTTAGTTCGATATAACCCTATTCAGAATGACATCGTGCCTCATATCGCTCACCAGTTTCATTACAGTGACAAGCAAATCCGTCTCCGCATCCGTAATGACATAATGATGCACAATAGAGAAGCGCTGACACCGGAACTTGTAAAAAAAAATATAGAAATGCGCCTTAGTACGCCACATCCATATCAAATTCTATTTCGTCATGTAGAGGGTATTGACATAGATAAGCAGTGGGTCATTTTCTCTATGCGTCAATCTGACCCAGTTTTCCTGCATTTGTTAGCTGACTCACACAGTGCAATTTTTGATTATCAGGCTTCAAAACCAATTGGGTGTGGGGTATATCGAGTCGAAAGTTTGGAAAAACAATATTGGAGTTTAGTTCGCAATAACCACTATTTTGGTTTTGGTGGCCATATTGAACGAGTAGAATTTTGGTGTAGTGATGCCCAACCTCAAGCGCCTATGCACGTGGCAGAACTGCTCTATTGCGAATCCCAACCTACTCAGCCACAAAAAATCGATCGCAGCGGATGTACTGTTTTACAGTTTCATCATCATGTCGGTGCATTATCCGCTCAAGAAAGAGCCTGGATTGTTCATCATAGTCGACGTTTTACGCTTGGTAGCCAAAAAAGAGCGGCGAATAGCGTGATGGATTGCCATCAAGATAAGGGATTTCACTTGTTCAAGCACGACATGAAACTGCCGACTCGTCCGGTGGTAATTGAAGTGATAGACAGTCATATGAGCGAGTTACAGCCTTTGCTCGATGAGTTATCTCAAAAAGGGGTTGTTTGGCAGGTATGTATTCAAGGACAGTCTCAAGACATTGCTATTGATATCTCCTATGACTGTTACGTTTTTGGTGACGACCTGACATTTCAATATTACGAATGGCTCCTTTGCAGTAATGTGTTTAGTCTCTGCTTGCC
>NZ_JBFRSN010001413.1:0-525 GCF_041473595.1 Vibrio sp. 10N.222.46.A1 | reverse complement strand
AGACCTAGACCTAGACCTGCTAAAGGGATCTCTCGGACGATTTGTACTGGTGAATAGCTTTTAGCTCTCAGATCGAAAAACCGCCCATTTAAGCCTGTATTACAGGTATGAAATGAGCGGTTTCAATGTTCTGCTTACCTGACAGTCGTTTATTAAGACTGATAGAGGTCTACATGTTTGGCAATCGCCTATTTTACGGCGCTGCCTTCTACAGGAACAACGGAGCTAGCATGGGAGCCTTTAGGTCCACTTTCTACTTCATAATCGACCTGTTGACCTGCCTTTAAGGTTCGATAACCTTCCATTTGTATTGTGGAGTAGTGCGCGAAAATATCGCCATCTTCACCTTCTGGACAAATAAAACCAAACCCTTTGGCATTGTTAAACCATTTTACTGTACCTGTAGCCATGCTATACATCCCTCATGCATTTTGTTACTAACGTTGTTATATCAAATCAATGTAAGTTCGATTGATATTATTCCTATCAACTAAACAATTTCAGCTGATAGCTTGAATCTCATAC
>NZ_JBFRSN010001412.1:0-367 GCF_041473595.1 Vibrio sp. 10N.222.46.A1 | reverse complement strand
TTCTATTCTTAACCCACTCTTTTCTGCCCTTAGACAGCTTGAGCACCTGAGACTATTTCACTCAGTTCTTGGGTAATGGCAGCCTGTCGCGCTTTGTTGTATACCAACTGCAAATCATCGATGAGTTGGCCTGCGTTATCGGTCGCCGCTTTCATGGCCACCATTCGGGCTGCCTGCTCACAGGCAATGCTCTCTACGATGCCTTGATACACTTGCGATTCAATGTATCGATGTAACAGCTCAGAGAGGATGTCTCTTGGTGCTTGTTCATAGATGTAGTCCCAACGACGTGCTTTTTTCGCGCCTCCATCGGCTTCAGAATCTGAAGGGTGGGGCAGCAACTGCAAGGTCGTTGGTTCTTGAACCA
>NZ_JBFRSN010001411.1:0-932 GCF_041473595.1 Vibrio sp. 10N.222.46.A1 | reverse complement strand
GTTTCACACAGTCCTCTTTATTGGATTCTTCTCGTTACGATTTGATTTTTACAATGGATAGAATTTCACAAGAGAATGGAAAATCCTATCAACTGAATACCGTTAACTATGTTATCGCGCATTCTAATTCACTTGATCCGCATGAGTGTTATCCGCAGAGAGTTGTTTTTTGTAGTTCTCTTCCCAAATCTTATGTACAAGAGATACTCAACGATTATAAAATTGACTCAAATCATGTGACGAGTTGGGTGAAGACAAGTTCATGCCAATTCCTTAAAAATGAACTGGAAACGAATGGAACTATTTTAATATTTCCTGAATGGTCGATACGTCACAATAAATGCAAGACAATACCATTACGTCAAAAAGTAAACACGTACGTTTGGTGTAGTGATGAAATTTCACAAGAGTTAGAGACGTTAGGTATTAAAGATAAGATTCAACAATTATTTCAAATCAGTGATATTTCTAGCCCTATATTAGAGCACAATATTATGTAGTCAGTTTGCTAAAATGGATATAGTGCTAAAAAAGAAACAGCTCATAGCAATAGGTATTCCGTAAGGAATGCCTTTTGTAAAGCTAGGTAATCCTCTTACCTTTCCTACTATGTACATTGCGAAAACCAAAAAGCCTCCTAGAAAGCCTATACAAATCAATGTTATCGTAACTAGATTTGGCTGTATGCCAATGATTAAGGCACAGAGTAACTTCACATCTCCAGCTCCTATCACTTTTAGATACCAAAGTATAAAAAACACCACGAAACATAAAATCGCAATGGGTAGTGATGACATCAAGTAACCGTTATTTAACGCGACAATATTACTAAATATCAAAGCAATTTTGTTTAGGTTGTTTGGGATTTTTCTATGCCAACCATCAAAGAAGCATACAAACGACAGTATTAAAAAATTTGTTGATATTAATAC
>NZ_JBFRSN010001410.1:0-394 GCF_041473595.1 Vibrio sp. 10N.222.46.A1 | reverse complement strand
GCCAGCCGGGGTTAATGCATGTAAAGCATTGAACTTGCTCAGCGCTAAATGGTGTGAGCGAATAGGGCGTAAAGTACCATTTCGCTTCTCTGTCATATTCGAACCCTTGAGCAACAATGGTGACCCGCATGTTGTCGACGGTTAAGTAAGGAAGCAGAGAACGTTGTAACTCTTCGTCGAAATGCGACATTTTGTAATCGCCATACACTACATCTTGCTCTTGGTAATGCTGCATGTTGATAACGAGATGGCTGACGACATCAAGTGGTCTTGAGGGCTCTTGAAAGCGGAAGGCTGATTCCAAAACAGCCCGTTTTTCGAGGTAACGCCACTCTTCAATACCTTGTTGTTCAATCAACTTAATGTACTGGAACACCGCTTGGATGATGTTATC
>NZ_JBFRSN010001409.1:0-2116 GCF_041473595.1 Vibrio sp. 10N.222.46.A1 | reverse complement strand
AAACAGGGCCGTTCAAAGGGCAATAACTCTGATTTAACTTTTACCTTTAAACGTATTTCTGCGTTTTACGGACGTTTTTTCCCTGAAGGCGAAGAGCCTAAAGCGCTAAAAGACAGTGATGTTGAAGCGTTCATGGACAAAATGTACGAGATGGGTTGGAGTGTATCAAGTGAAGACGAGCTAACGACTGGCGGCAAAATTCAGTTCTTCACTGATGGTGAGCACTCTTTTGCACTTTGTGGCAAACAGTGTGACGACTCGTTCGACGGTGAGCTAATGGTAAAACCAATGAACTGGTTTGTTCGTGGTAACCACGCTGAGTTTATTCAAGCAGCGATGGAAGCAGGTTTCATGCTTCACAAAGTCACTGACTACAAGTCAGCGGTGAAGTATCACGGTGAATACATCGTGTATCCAGCTAACCAAGGCAACCAACTTGCAGAGATCCCAATTAGCGTTATTGGCTAGTAGCGGATTCGGGATGCGAGATGAGAGATACGAAGAGCGGAACTATCCGCTCTTTTTTTGCCTCTCATAGCGCGTGTCGCAAATTTGCTGTTAAGTCTTTTCGCATCTCGACAGACGAATCTGCTTTTAATCTCTTCGCATCCCGTATCCGCTTTTAATCGTTTCGCATCTCGTTACTCGAATCCCGGATCCGCTTTTAATCTTTTCTCATCTCGACACTCGAATCTCGCATCTGCTCTTTAGCCTGCTTCTCAATCGCCTTCACCATGCCTTTAAAGATAAACAGGTGAGCTGGCATCATCGCGAACCAATACAGTAAGCCTAAAAAGCCTTTTGGATGCCACCAAGCTGAAATGTTCAGTTCACGAGAATCACCGTGGTCAGATACGGTAATTTCGAGTCTCCCCAAACCGGGGCCTTTCATACCGAAAAGCAGAGATAGAAACTGATTCTCTTCACAGCGAATAACCTTCCAAGAGTCAATTTTGTCACCGACTTTTAGGTTAGGGCCTTCTGGCATTTGTCGAACAGGTACACCACCGCCAAAGATAAGATCTAACCATTCGCGTGTGCGCCATAAAGCGTTAGCGAAGAAGTAACCCTGTTTTGGGCTTCCTATCTGCTGTGCAACATGCCAGAGGGAATCTAAGGATGCGCTTGAGGTGATACTTGCCCCTGTTTTCTTCGGGTAATAGCCATACCCAGCTTGCCAGCGCGTGAAGGCGGTTTTGTCAAAGCCCCAAACATTACTTTTTACGAAGTTTCCTTCAGCGTGAATTGCTTGCTCAACCATGTTTTCGAATGAGATAAGTTTCTGAGGGTACTTTTCTCTAATGATGGTCGAACTGGCAATAAAGTCATGCTTTAAGCCCGCGAGAAGCGCTCTGCCTATGTTGGACGGAACAGAAGTCACCACGCCCAACCAATAAGACGCCATTGAAGGTGTGAGAAGTGATGTCGCCCACAGCCTGAGTGGACGATCGGCTGTTTTGGCAATGTGAGCAAATTGATTTCGATAAGAGACAATATCCGGCCCGCCAACCTCGAAGGTTTGGCTTTCGCTAGGCGTGTCTTGTGCGAGTTTTAGTAGATAGTGGTTCAGGTTCTGCAAGGCAATAGGGTTGGCTTTAGAGTCGACCCATTTGGGCGCAATCATGATAGGTAAGTTGTACACGAAGTCTCGCATGATCTCGAACGCCGCAGAGCCAGGGCCAATGATGACGCCTGCTTGAAGTTCGGTCACCGGTACTGGTCCTTTACGAAGCAGTTGTCCGGTTTGTTTTCTCGCTTGAAGATGCTCTGAATCACCAGTTTGGGGCTGAAGCGAACTGAGGTAGATGACGTGTTGGTTTTTTGGCCCAAGAGCCGAAACAAAGTTACGAGCCAAGTTGAGTTCGTAATCAATGAAATCATGGCCTTCAGCCATTCCATGTACAAGAAAGAAAATAAGGTCAAAGTCAGGGACGAGCGCTTGTGTCGCAGCTTGATCTGCGAGATCAAGGTATTCAAGTGACAAGTTGTCGTGAGGCTCTGTTCGTGCTTTTAAATAGTCGATATGCCTTGCTGCAGCTGTGACTTGATAGCCTTGCTCAAGCAGGATAGGGAGGAGCTGCGAACCAACATATCCAGAAGCGCCTAAAACCAGTAC
>NZ_JBFRSN010001408.1:0-1271 GCF_041473595.1 Vibrio sp. 10N.222.46.A1 | reverse complement strand
GTTATAAATAAAACCCGAAAATAATATAAAAATAAGTGTCATTGTCATTAAAAATGTTTGCAAATGAAAACTAGAAAAGTTAACCCTTCCAATATTTATAGCGACTGACATAAAAAAAACAGCAATAAAAAAGCCAATCATCATGCTCTTTATAAAGTTCTTTTTTGTACTTTCTTGCGATGAACTCAGTCGTTTTAAAGCAAAACCTGAAAAATCCAAGTAGTTCTTTTTGGTGATTTTAATTGATTTGATCATTATAACTTCCCTATGTATACATCGACTTGCGTAGTTGTAGAACAATACAATAATCGTATTAGATCAATACACGGAACACACACAAACTAGTAAACCTATATTGTCGGCTAGCATTTTAAGTTATTAATGTAAGGAATGTTTATTTTTAGCCAAAGCCTTTACCCTATAGTAAAAGGAAAGACCTGACCTCGTCTTCAGCACTTATTTGGAGACAAAGCCGTTTGCCTCTTTCGGGTGAATTCTCATCTTTATCTTAGTCGGTGCCGATGAGGCGAACCATTTCATTAGACCTTACCTTATTATTTACTTTTACTCCCAAGCACTAACAGGATCACATAGCTCTAACGGAATAAAAAAACACCTCATTTCAAGAAACCCCTTTAATGATTCTGATTCGCTATCTGATATTTCTTCATAAAAGAGATTTAAATATTCTTCCTTATAATCTAATCCTTTATGATAGTTATTTTTATAATTCTCCATATACGCATATAAAGCAGGCTTATTTCCATGATCAATTATTTCCTCTAGACATGTTAAATCATAATCACCACTATTTGAAAATTTACCACTAATAATAGCATCACAATATAACACTTTATACTGTATTTCCCCCTTATGATTTATTTTATTTAGTAACTCCTCAGATTCATCATATAACCAACTTCGGCTAGGATAGTGCATATATGAGCGAGCAAGTAATAATTTACTTTGATCGTCATCTACGGTATCCACTGCCATTTTCAGATAATAATCAATTTTCTTATAATTAATCTCACCTATATTCCCCAACATCCCATAAAAATAGCAATCCGTTAGTTTTTTATACCCTTTATGATCACCATTATCGGCATTTTCTTTTAAAACCTCACACTCCTTTACTATGTCAATCATTTCCACTTCCCTTTCTTTCGATAGTATATCGAATGACAACAATGACGAAATAGGCACTAAAAAAACAATTATGTAATTAACAATTACTTTCATTTAATAACTCCATTCACAATATATTCCAC
>NZ_JBFRSN010001407.1:0-1341 GCF_041473595.1 Vibrio sp. 10N.222.46.A1 | reverse complement strand
AGCCATTGTCGCGTTGGCCAGTGATATAGAGAAATAAATTCAGCTTAGCTGGCGAAGGCCAGTGCGTTGGCGTTGTTATCATTTTTTCAGTGTCCACTTCGAAACTACAATGTTGATTTTGTTCTCGTCTTGATTGAATGACAATCGAGTAGGGAGGGGAATTGTCTCTACCTTTGCGTTGTCTTCATCTGATAGTTGCTTACTCGGCATCTCTGTATTGTGATAGTTAGCAAAATTCAGGGTCCACAGTTGACTGCTGACTTGTTTAGACAGAGATTCAAGCGTGTTAGTGCTGTTGAGTTGGTAGCTGTCTGCTTGGTCGGGAATGCCAAGGAACCATTGTGGTAGGTGATCAATGGGGATCTGCAATCCAGTAAGTTGCTCTACCAATACAGATGCACTTGCATGGGTGAATACTTGATCATCGTAAGTCACGACTTTTGCACCCAAACTGTCGATTGTAAGGTTCAAAGCGGTTTGACCAAGGAAAGTGGTCAGTCTTAATTGGCTTTGATTTGGGGAGTGCTTCCATATGAAGTTTAGGCTTTGGCGTTGCTCTGGAGAAATGTAAGCGAGCTTGCCTGAAGCTTGATAGTTTTCTATCTGTAAAAGCCTGTTTTGGTGACTTTGCCACTCAACGCTGGTCGGTTGTTCTGGGATAGACGAGCAACCCACCATAATGATGGTCAAAAAAATAAGAGACGTGATTTTTCGAAGCTTGCTCATATTTGCTCACAACTTGTTCAAATTTATCTAAAAAACGTCTCAACTATAGCATTGAATTCACGAACTCAGGAAAACAAATCCCGCTTGCTCTTTAAATAGAGCCATGCATCAAGTAAAATTCGCCCCTTGTTTCCATTCCCTGATCGAGAACTTCTGATACATGTCTTTGCTTGCCGTAGGTATCAATCACAATACAGCGTCGGTTGAATTGCGAGAAAAAGTCGCTTTTGGTCCAGATAAATTATCTGAGGCACTTAAGCAACTTAACGCAAATGCACACGTAAATGGAAGTGTCATACTTTCTACCTGTAATCGAACTGAAGTGTATTGTGACGTCAAAGGCGTGGCAAAAAACAAGTTGATCGATTGGCTGTCTGTATTTCATCAAGTTAGCCCTGAAGAATTAAAACCGAGCATCTACATCCATGAAGAACAAGCCGCGATTAAGCACTTAATGCGCGTTGCCTGTGGTTTGGACTCTCTGGTGTTGGGTGAACCACAGATTTTAGGTCAGGTGAAGCAAGCTTATACAGACTCTCGAGATAACAAATCTGTTGATGCTTCAATGGAAAAACTGTTTCAGAAATCATTTTCTGTCGCTAAGCGTGTTCGAAC
>NZ_JBFRSN010001406.1:0-1306 GCF_041473595.1 Vibrio sp. 10N.222.46.A1 | reverse complement strand
GTTTGAATCAATTGATGAACAATTCATGTGATGATTAACCTGACTTTTAACTCTGGTTGTTTTTTCATCGCTGACAATATTGAGACCGTTTATTGCACCAATTTTGAGGCAACATTTAAAGATCTGCTCGTGAGCTTATCTTCTGTGTGACGAACTGGTCGAACTTTTTGGAGAGAAGACCAATGAAATATTCACCTATACTCGCTGTAGCGTTGTCAGCCCTATTCATTGTAGGGTGTAATGATGACGATCAACCAACAACCCAGCTGCAAGCTGTTCACGCATCGCCAGATGCTCCACTAGCTAATGTGCTAATTAATAGTCAGGCTCGTTGGACTGGGGTTGATTATGCTCAGGCATCTGGATATACCTCGGTCAATCAAGGCCAGACAACTCTACAGGTCGATGTTCAACTCCCTGGAGATGGTGTGGCGACAGTGATTCCGCCAAGCCAGTTCGATTTAAGCGGTGATTTAGATTACACGGTGATGGTGGTCGGTGATGCTGACGGTTCCAACAACCCAGTTGAGGCTCTCGTTGTGACACGACCTGCAGCAGGCACGGCGACGAGTTCGAGTTTGGATGTGCAAGTTGTTCACGCGGCAACTGGAGTTGGTGATGTGAATCTATACGTTACAGCACCGAATGATCCTCTAGGCGCACCGATTGGAACTTTGGGATACAAAGGATTTACCGATGTGCTCAATATTCCTGCTGGTCAATATCGTGTGAGATTAGAAACCGTGAGTGGAAGTGCTATTGCTTTTGACTCTGGAGAAATCACTCTGTCTGGCGGTAGCGAGTTAACTATTGCGGCAGTTCCAAGAGCGGATTCAACCAGTACGTCTCCGGTGAAGCTGATGGTAATGGATGGCAAAAGTTCATCTATAATTTACGACATGGCAGAATCTGCAGAAGTGAGAGTAGGGCATTTAGTTGATGGTGCACCCTCTGTGGATGTGTTTGTAAACTCGGCTAAGTTTGCTCCTCTTGATGCTCTAATGTTTAAAGAAGTTCGTGGCTTCTTAGATTTGGCAGCAGGCAGTTACGATATCGATATTTATGAAACAGCAACCACCTCTCCAACATTCATTGATGTTGACGGTTTAGCGGTGTTTGCCGGAATGGATTACAGCATCTATGCCGTGGGGACGGTAAGTCCTCTCAATTTGGAAGCGCTAGTTGTTCCAGAAAATCGACGCTCTGTTGCAACCAGTGCAGTATTGAACATTACTCATGCTGCAGCTAATCCAATTGCAGCTTCGGTTGATATTTATTTAACCGAGAACGTGGGAATTTCTGGAAG
>NZ_JBFRSN010001405.1:0-727 GCF_041473595.1 Vibrio sp. 10N.222.46.A1 | reverse complement strand
AGCTGCAAAAGCTGTAACAAAAGTAAGAAAGATCCGTTGGGAAGAGTTTGAGTCAGAAAATGGCTCTATGGCCGTTGGTATTGAACAACTGAATCTAAAATTACCAATTAGTTCTTCGTTTGAGGCTACTGAGTCAATTAGTGAATATATTGAAAATTACATATAGTTGAGTGCTTATTTCTAATTACCAACCCTAGTTACTTTTAGTTGAGTTTAGTCTCTCCGGCGTCTGTACTTAAGTTAATCGGTAGCGTCACAATAATTTCCTTTCGTAACAGATATGAAGCTACCGAGTCGCAGGAATAGATCTTTTTGTAGAGCTGAGTCCGAGGTCAACGTTATCTTTGAGTTAGCTCTATATCATTGAATGACAAGCGTGCGTCACACCTTTGTTTGGCGTGAGGATTAGTTCAAACATGGAGTGAAAATATGAAGTCAGACTTTTCAAAACTTGCGACAACCGATTACGGAAACATACTGAGTAACGACCACTTTATTAATTTTAGTATTGGTCCTCTTTGGCAGGGAATGCCACGAATTTGTGGAGAAGCGTTTACTGTCCAGTTAACGTCTGGTGATAATTTAATGCTTCATTCAGCCATATACGAAGCACCTGAAGGTTCCATCATTGTAGTGGATGGAGTTGATAGCGAATATGCAGTAGCTGGTGGTAATGTATGCGCAGTCGCGAAGAGTCGAGGTATCAAAGGCTTTATTATTGATGGTG
>NZ_JBFRSN010001404.1:0-302 GCF_041473595.1 Vibrio sp. 10N.222.46.A1 | reverse complement strand
TCTTAATGATAAGAGTGGAACGTAAGTCAGTCCTAAAAAGCAAACTCCATAGATAGAAGCGGCCAAGTCCAACAGGTATTTATCCATTGTGCTACGACAACGGATAAATACTTAAGCGTTATACGAATTAGGGAAACAAATAATGTTTTTTAACCGTGTAAATGAAGAAGTTGAAGGGGTTCAGGCTCTCGCTCAGAAATCTCAATTGGTTATTAGCTGGGCTGCAGTGTCTGCTTTTAGGAGAATTGGCATCTCATCCTTGTTACTAGCTTTAATGATGGGAGGCTGGATGTATTATATAG
>NZ_JBFRSN010001403.1:0-473 GCF_041473595.1 Vibrio sp. 10N.222.46.A1 | reverse complement strand
TACCTTGCTCCTTTCCAACGTAAAATCGGCCCAGATCCAGCTTCAATCAATACCTGTAAAATCGGTGGTATTGCAGCAAATAACGCCAGTGGTATGTGTTGTGGTACTGCGCAAAACTCGTATCGCACCGTCGAGAGCATGAAAATCGTATTGAGTGATGGCTCCCTGCTTGATACGGCAGATAACGCAAGTGTTGAAGCATTCAAGCTATCACATAAAGAGCTGTTTAAAGGCATTGTCGAATTACATCAACAGACAGCTTCAAACCAAGAACTCGCAGACAGAATTCGCCACAAGTACCGCCTCAAAAACACCACTGGCTACGCTCTGAATGCCTTGGTCGATTACCACGACCCAATTGAGATCATCAAACACTTGATGATTGGCTCAGAAGGTACACTAGGTTTCATTGCTGAGATTACCTACAACACGGTTATCGAACATCCAAACAAAGCTTCGGCTCTGTTGGTGTT
>NZ_JBFRSN010001402.1:0-949 GCF_041473595.1 Vibrio sp. 10N.222.46.A1 | reverse complement strand
CCAAGTTCGTGATGCCGCGTTTTCACTCAAAGATCATACTCCAATGCGTCTTGTAAACAGCGACAATGATGTGCTCGAAGATACCAGTTTAGTTGGCAATGCTAGCTTCTCGGATGACCAAGATTACACATCGCCTCAAGCACCAGACTCAGGACGTATCCTGACGGAGTTTGGTTTAGCGGTCGATATTGTGAATCAGAGTGACAACAACGAATACGGTGTGGTTCGCTTATCTAAAGTAAGCCAACACAACGTCGCTCCTACTGCGAACTTCGAGCTTAATGTGACTGGCCTGAACGTTTCAGCACGTAACTTTAGCTCAGACCAAGACGGTGAGATCACCAGTTATCTATGGGACTTGGGCAACGGAACAACAAGTAACGAAGTGACACCAACTTGGTCTTACGAGCAAGCAGGTGAATACACGGTGAACTTGACTGTTGTCGACGACAAAGGCAATACCGATTCGTTCAGCTCCGTAGTGAGTGTTGAATCTCCAAACGCTCTTCCAGAAGCAAGCGCGAAGTACATTCACTTGGGTCGCTGGGTAACCATGTGGTCAACAAGTTCAGACAGTGATGGTCGTATTGTTGATACCGAGTGGACACTTCCAAACGGAAAGGTGAAACGAGGTCGCACATTCACTTCAATCTTCCCTTCATACGGAAAACACGAGGTGACACTGAAGATAATCGATGACCAAGGCGGGATTACGACTAAGACAATTTTGGTCGACCTGTAAATCATTGCAGGCTCTGTCATGCGTATTTACAAAGTAAGCTTAAGTACTGTTGTCACAGGATATAAGCCAAGACAGCAGTTTTAAGAAAACGTCATTATTTAAGCCGTAAGCAAAAGCCCTACCGATTCGGTAGGGCTTTTTATTGGTCGCAATTTAAGATACTAGGGGTTTAGTCACAGTAAAAAACTTGCTGAACCACCATTCGAT
>NZ_JBFRSN010001401.1:0-260 GCF_041473595.1 Vibrio sp. 10N.222.46.A1 | reverse complement strand
ATATAGTCTTATTTTAAACTAACCTATCAACGATAATCTTATCGATTCCTAGTAGATGCTTTGAAGTTTCACCTTAAAATTTGATTAATCCTCACTCCTGTTAATGTCTCTTTTGGTCTAGAGATTGGCCTGTCGCTATCTTTAACATCATAGAGAATCTCAACTGAACGGCCTAAAATTAGTAACAATTATCTAGCTACACATTTGCTACATAGATAATAAAAAATCAAATAATATTTAATATGTTATTGATTTAGATG
>NZ_JBFRSN010001400.1:0-645 GCF_041473595.1 Vibrio sp. 10N.222.46.A1 | reverse complement strand
CTTCTCTAATGTTTCATTAAGCGACGATGAGATTTGACCCAGCTCGCTATTACCTTCGTAAGTCGCACGAACGGTTAAGTCATTGTCATTTCGGACTTTAGAAAGCACTCGCGTTAGATCTTTAACTCGAGTCGTTAAATCAGTAATGGCTTTGAAGCTAACAAAAGTTGCGAACAAAGTGATCACAACAAACATCACAATGCTGCCCATCATTGCTGATTGAGCTTGCTGAGTTTTCTGATCCGTCAGTGTAATAAGAGACTCTGCTAACTGATTTTCAGTCTTCTTCAGCTGAACAATTCGTGCCGTCGATTGAGCAAACCAATAAACAGGATCGACATCAAAACCACTCATTTTCGATTCAGCCACATCACGAAGTTTTTCCACTTCAGCCACCGAGCGATCATTCAGTTGTTGTTTAAAGAAATCAACGTTATCTGGGTTACCAAAAACTTCAAAGTTCGCAAAATATGTATTTTGCTCGGTTACCAAAGAGATGAATTTAACCAGCATACCCGGGCCAAATTCATTTTTAGAAAAGGTGTTGTTGAGAACCGCACGTTCGATACCCGCACGCTCCTTGCCTTGTAGAAAGTTATAGTAGGCGATGGTTTCTGTCGTGATGGTAGCATCAGTACTTAGCTC
>NZ_JBFRSN010001399.1:0-1014 GCF_041473595.1 Vibrio sp. 10N.222.46.A1 | reverse complement strand
CAACCGCATTGAAAGGTCATATTGCTGATGCTGTTAAGCGCCAAGAAGCCTTAGATTTGGATGTGCTTGTGCATGGTGAGGCGGAACGCAATGACATGGTGGAGTACTTTGCAGAAAACCTAGCAGGCTTCCAAACCACTAAGTTTGGTTGGGTACAAAGTTATGGCTCTCGTTGCGTGAAACCGGCGATTGTGGTTGCGGATATTGAGCGTGAAAAACCAATGACGGTCGAGTGGTCGACTTATGCTCAATCTCTAACTTCAAAGCAGATGAAAGGCATGCTCACAGGGCCAGTGACTATCTTATGTTGGACATTCCCACGTGAAGATATCTCGCGTAAAGAGATCACTAATCAATTGGCATTTGCGCTGCGTGATGAGGTGTCTGATCTGCAAGACGCAGGAATCAACATTATTCAAATCGATGAGCCTGCTATTCGCGAAGGTTTGCCTTTGAAAAAGCGCGACCATGCAGAGTACTTAGAATGGGCAGTGGATGCCTTTAAGATCTCAGCGGCGAGTGCTAAACCAGAAACTCAGATTCATACCCACATGTGTTACAGCGAGTTCAACGAGATCATTGATTCAGTGGCCGCGCTAGATGCCGATGTGATTACCATTGAGACTTCTCGTTCGAACATGGAACTACTGAAAGCGTTTGAAGAGTTTAACTATCCGAATGCGATTGGACCTGGCGTTTATGATATTCACTCGCCAAACATCCCTTCAGAAGAGTGGATTGTTGATTTACTTAAGAAAGCGGCAGAAAAAATACCTGCAGAACGTTTATGGGCAAACCCTGATTGTGGGCTGAAGACACGTAATTGGGCAGAGACAGAAGCGGCACTCACTAACTTAGTTTCGGCGACGAAGACACTGCGTAAAGAGTGGGAATCAGCTGAGGCATAATTCAGTCTAAGATTTGATTGACCCTCTACTCCACGATGACCCACAAAAAAGGCCTCGCATTTGCGAGGCCTTCTGGTTTTATACTTGTTCGAATCTCGAATCTCGA
>NZ_JBFRSN010001398.1:0-786 GCF_041473595.1 Vibrio sp. 10N.222.46.A1 | reverse complement strand
GCATCAGCCCATATAGAAAATGTATCAGCTATGGCAATTTTCTTAAATAAGCCGATAGAAAATATAAATAAACCAAGCGAGATGTTTTTTCTTCTAGGAGCAAGATTCCATTTTGAATTAAATTGCGGCATCATTTCTTTATGATGAACTATCGGACCCGCAATTAATTGTGGGAAAAAAGTCACAAATAGCGAGTAGTTCAAGAGGTCATATTCTTTAGTTTCTTTTCTGTAGCTGTCAACTAAGTACGCTATTTGCTGAAATGTGAAAAAACTAATAGCGAGTGGAAGAGCGATGTTAGTATTTTCCAATGGCTGGGATAATAATAAATTCACATTCCCAATAATAAAGTTGGTGTACTTAAAGTAGCCAAGTAAAGCTATGTTTGTTATCACTCCAAAAGCCAAAAGAGACGACTTTTTAATGCCTTTATCTTTCTTGATTAGATGACTTCCTAAAGCAAAGTTGAATGCCAACGAGCCGAGAATTATGGGAAGGTAGGATGGCTCCCATCTAGCATAAAATATAAGACTAGCAACCACTAACCACATCTTCGCACAAGTATATAGTCGATACTTTGCTAGTATGAAATATATACAAAAGCAGATGGGTAAAAAGATGAATATGAAATTTATAGAACTGAATAGCATAGGGACGTTACAAGGTGATAATCGAACTGGGAATGATACACTACTTGAGCTGTACGTCTTTAATTTTTTGTATATAAACGTTCTCGGACGATCTCTAAATCAACCACCAGAATGAAACGCGGTTCTAAGATCGCAT
>NZ_JBFRSN010001397.1:0-464 GCF_041473595.1 Vibrio sp. 10N.222.46.A1 | reverse complement strand
GCTCAATGAGCGCCGTTTTTGTATTCTAATTCAAGCTCTAAAAATTATAGAGACTCAGTGAACGTACGTGCGATAACGTCACGTTGCTGTTCAGTAGTTAGAGAGTTGAAACGTACAGCGTAACCCGATACACGGATAGTTAGCTGTGGGTAGTTCTCTGGGTGAGCAACAGCATCTTCTAGCGTTTCACGCTTAAGAACGTTAACGTTTAGGTGTTGACCACCTTCGATGCGTGGTGCTGCTTCGATAGCAACTTCACGGCTTTCGTACTCGCCTAGGTCTGCAGCTGAGATAACTTGGTCAGCTTCGAAACCTGAAGTAGCAACAACACAACGAGCTTCATTCTTCTCGCTATCTAGTAGCCAGATTGAGTTTAGTAGGTCATCGTTTGCTGCTTTAGTAATTTGAATACCTTGGATCATAACTATCTCCTAGTCCACTTTATGTGGTTTGATTATGGTGTT
>NZ_JBFRSN010001396.1:0-319 GCF_041473595.1 Vibrio sp. 10N.222.46.A1 | reverse complement strand
GTACAAGGATAAGACTAAATTTCAGTAACCTCAAGAACGTAATTCACAATTTTAGACTAAATTCCTGTAACCTTAATAGAAATACTAAAATGAAACACTCAATATCAAGACTTATGGGATAAAGTCTGTTTGGACACTAAAAAAATGTAACCTTCACACTAAAATTTAGATCAATAACACTAATTTCTTGTTACCCCCAGACTAATTAAAAGATCAACAAGACTAACTACAAGATCAATCACACTAATAATATGTTGCCAAAACCTCAATATCATTATGATTTTAAAGTGTTTTTTAGCAATTATAGATCTTATATAAA
>NZ_JBFRSN010001395.1:0-926 GCF_041473595.1 Vibrio sp. 10N.222.46.A1 | reverse complement strand
GCCTATGTTGATTATTATTGGGAGCATTGGGACTATTCTAAAAAGAACGAAATTAATAAGTGGTATAAAGTTAAAACAGTGATGACCGCTGACAAGCTGATTGTTATTGAACATGAAGTGTCAGCTGATCTACAAACAGAACTAGAATTAAATAAGCACATTGAGCGTAATAGCCAGAAGAAAAATGGTTTGGAATATGACAAGGAAGCTTGGTTTTCATTGAGCAGTGATGGAACGCAGCACTCGTGTTCAGTTCAGGAAACAATTAAACAACAGGTGCAACCCAATTCACTAACCACCTTTGGTGTAAAGAATAGTGGTTGGTCTCAACAGCCTGATTGGGAAAGCTGTTCCACTCAAAGTGTGGGTAATGGATTTAGCCAAACTTTAACGTCAGATGTTGTTGGTGATTATAAAGACCAGTTTACTCAAACTCAGGTGAAGTACCATTATGGTTCAAATGCTCCTTACCCTGAGTGGGTCAATTTAGGTGATACTTTATCTAATATCTCACGAAGCGACTTTGATGTATTAAACTATCTATCAGTTGATTTCAATGAGAACACTGCACACGGTTCAGATAGTTGGACTCGTCATAAATATGCGCACATTGAAAATACACCTTTTGATTATACTCAGACGATAACGTCTAAAGATTCTCAAGGTAACTGGACTAGAGGTTATTATTACCAGAATGGGACAAGTCTGTTTGAGTGTTCAAATGATGGTGTGAACTGGTCAAAAAACACTTGTAAGTAAAGCCCGTCGATACCGAGTAAATCTAGATAATCCGTATGCAATAAAAAATCCAGTGTCTACAAGACACTGGATTTTTAGTTTTGGTTAATCGCAATTTAGCTTTGCTTTATCGAAAGTGCCTAAGCGATCTCAATTTTCTCAGCTTGGTTTTGTTCAGCCATTGATAT
>NZ_JBFRSN010001394.1:0-220 GCF_041473595.1 Vibrio sp. 10N.222.46.A1 | reverse complement strand
AGCTCGGGCGGCTTTTAGAAGATCATGTACCGCAATATGGTGTTTATCCGTAAAACGAGATTGCCACGTTCAACATGCCTCGCTAACTATTTTATTTTGTTAAGCGATTTGCCGTCCAAACATAAAGCAGCTCAAGTGCGATAGTTGCGCCAGCTAGAGCCGTAATTTCGCTTTGGTCATAGGCAGGAGACACTTCTACAACGTCCATACCAACCATGTT
>NZ_JBFRSN010001393.1:0-2505 GCF_041473595.1 Vibrio sp. 10N.222.46.A1 | reverse complement strand
CATTGGATATTTCTGACTGGTCGTTCAACCCAGAAACTGAGTCAGCAATGACAACGCTTGGTTTTAGACCCTATTCTCCAGAGATATCGACAGTGCTCGCTCAAGTTATTGATGACGGTGCTGCCTATTCTGCAGGGCTAGAATCTGGCGATAAAATTGTCGAAATTAATGGTCAGCCTATTGAACAGTGGAAGTCGGTTGTTGAATTAATCCGTTCACACCCAATGATGCCCTTGGACCTTGTCGTATTACGAAATGGTATTGAGCGGTCATTGGTTATGACGCCCAATAGTCGCGAATTTTCTGATGGTTCTACAATCGGCTATGCGGGTATTGCTCCCGAAGTCGCAGAATGGCCAGAAGATTATCGCTTTGAGTTACAATTTGGTGTAATTGAGTCTGTAGGAAAAGCATTTAATAAAACAGGTCAAATCATAGGTTTGACACTGACAATGCTTAAGAAGCTTATCGTTGGTGATGTTGGCTTAAATAACTTGAGTGGCCCAATTTCAATTGCTAAAGGCGCAGGGGCAACCGCCGATTACGGTTTAGTTTACTTCTTAGGTTTTTTAGCTCTGATTAGTGTTAACTTGGGTATTATTAATTTAGTTCCGCTGCCTATGCTTGATGGCGGACATTTGCTCTTTTTCGCTATTGAGGCCGTTACTCGTAAACCTGTACCTGAAAAAGTTCAAGAAATGGGATATAGAGTGGGAGGCGCAATCCTCTTCTCTTTGATGGCTCTGGCAATATTTAATGATTTTACTCGTCTGTGAATGGTTTCTCACAGGCATTGGTAGTAGCAAGGAATAATTAGAATAAGTATGGCGATTAAGCAAATTCTGTTCGCAAGTCTATTGGCCACTAGTGTGGCTGCGAACGGAGCACAAAACTTTGTAGTTCAAGATATCAAGATCGAAGGTTTACAGCGTGTTGCACTTGGTGCAGCTCTACTGAAAATGCCAGTACGTATTGGCGATGAAGTGGATGACGGCGATGTGTCTGAGATCATTCGTGCACTGTATGCTTCAGGCAACTTTGAGGACGTTAAAGTTCTTCGCGATGATGATGTTTTAGTTGTTCAAGTCAAAGAACGACCGACCATCGCAAGTATCTCATTCTCAGGTAACAAGGCGATCAAAGAAGAACAACTTCAGCAGAACCTAGATGCATCTGGTGTTCGTGAAGGTGAAGCCCTTGACCGTACTACACTGAGTAACATTGAGAAGGGCCTTGAAGATTTCTACTACAGTGTTGGTAAATACAACGCGACAGTAAAAGCTGTAGTGACGCCTCTGCCTCGTAACCGTTCTGACCTTAAGTTTGTATTTACTGAGGGCGTGTCCGCTAAGATTCAGCAAATTAACTTTATCGGTAACGAAGTTTTCTCTGACGCTGATCTACTTAGTCGTTTCAACTTGAACGTTGATGTTGCATGGTGGAATTTCCTTGCGGATGAAAAATACCAGAAGCAAGTACTGGCTGGTGATATCGAAGCGTTGAAATCTTACTACCTTGACCGTGGTTACCTTAAATTTAAGGTGGATTCGACTCAGGTTGCGATCTCTCCTGATAAGAAAGGTGTTTACATCACGCTAGGCCTAGATGAAGGCGAAGCTTATACCGTTAAAGATGTCTCTTTCCGTGGTGAGCTTATCGGCCGCGAGGCTGACTTCGAAGCGTTAGTGCCATTCGAAGATGGCGATACATATAACGGTTCTTCTGTAACGTCTTTAGAAGAGGGCGTGAAACGAATTCTAGGCGAATCTGGCTATGCGTACCCACAAGTTCGTACGATTCCTGAATTTGACGATGAGACCAAAGAAGTGTCGTTGGTTATCAATGTAGAAGCGGGCAGCCGTATCTACGTTCGTGATATTCGATTCACGGGTAACAACTCAACGAAAGATGAAGTACTGCGTCGTGAAATGCGTCAAATGGAAGGCAGCTGGCTGAACTCCAAGTCGATTGATACAGGTAAGAACCGTCTTAACCGTTTAGGCTTTTTTGAAACGGTCGATGTGCAAACGGTACGTGTTCCTGGCAGTGAAGACCAAGTGGATCTGGTTTACAACGTTAAGGAAGCGAACTCGGGTAGCGTCAACTTCGGTGTTGGCTACGGTACTGAATCGGGTGTCAGCTTCCAGGTTGGTTTACAGCAAGATAACTTTGCAGGTTCTGGTAACCGTGTTGGCGTAAGCGCCATGATGAACGATTACCAAAAGAATGTGAGCTTAGACTACCGCGACCCATACTGGAACCTTGATGGCGTGAGTATGGGAGGGAAAATCTTCTACAACGAATTTGAAGCCTCTGAAGCGGGTATTGTCGATTATACCAACCAAAGTTATGGTACGAGCTTAACATGGGGTTTCCCTATGGATGAGCTGAACCGTCTCGAGTTTGGTTTTGGTTATACGCACAACAAAATCGGTAACGTTCCTACCTATATTCAAGTTGAACAGTTTGCGAGAAGTATTGACCAATACGGTGATGAGCATATCT
>NZ_JBFRSN010001392.1:0-954 GCF_041473595.1 Vibrio sp. 10N.222.46.A1 | reverse complement strand
TGGTCAGATTTCTAACGTGTGTATAGTGCAAGTCGTATTTTAGTATTGCTTGTGAAGATTGTTGATTCATAACCGTTGGCACCTTTAGTTAGTTCATTCTTTAACTAGCTCACAGCTTTAGCTAGTTCGTATCCTTAACTAAACGCAGGCCCATATCTGACATAGTGATCGATTGGCTTGCGAAGTCGCGACGGTAACTTTCAGATTCGTTTTCGTCATAAGCAAAGCTGCCACCGCGAACCGATTTATGTGATAAACCAACGTCGCTGTGTTTTGCGTTGTTAGGATTGTCTGTTGGACCGAATCGGTAGAAAGTGTCATCGAAGGCATCAATCACAAACTCACCCACGTTTCCGGTCATGTCATATAAGCCTAGTTCATTTGGCTTCTTTAGCCCGACTGGATGTGCGCTATTTTTAGAATTTGCTGAGTACCACGCAACATCATCTAAGTTATTGGAACCACTGTAAGTATAGCCTTTGCTCTTGTTGCCACCTTTCGCTGCAAATTCCCATTCAGCTTCAGTCGGCAGACGGTATTCTTCACCTGTAAGTTCGTTCAATTGTTCAACGAAGTAGTTCGCCTGTTGCCAACTTAAGTTATTGACCGGAACTTGTGGGTTTTGGAAATAACTGAGAGATGAACCCATCACCGATTCGAACAATTCTTGAGTCACCTCAAACTTTGCAATGTAGAAACTATCTACAGTTATATTTCGTGCTGGTCGTTCTGCTTTGGTCGCTTCAGGATCGTTCGAACCCATGGTGAATGTACCACCTTCAACTAGCACCATTTCTTGGTCAATTTGTTGGGCGATGGGGTGTGTAGGCACGCTCGCACAGCCGCTTAGGAAAATAGTCATGGTGACGCTGCTGATCGCCGCTATTTGTTTGTAATTAAAAAATTTCATCACGTGCCTCGAATGTTCGAAATAGAGGGCAATTTTAACGTTTA
>NZ_JBFRSN010001391.1:0-817 GCF_041473595.1 Vibrio sp. 10N.222.46.A1 | reverse complement strand
AGATGCATTTGTTGACTTAATGAACGCATGGGCGAGCTCTATCGGAATGAAAGACACGCACTTTGCTAACGTACACGGTCTAGACAACCCTAACCTTTACTCAACGCCTTACGATATGGCGCTACTAGGTCAGGCGCTGATTCGCGATGTTCCTGATGAGTACCGCATCTACTCACAAAAGAAATTCACTTACAACGGCATCACCCAGTACAACCGCAACGGTCTGTTATGGGATAAGAGCATGAACGTTGATGGCATTAAAACGGGCCACACAAGCAATGCAGGTTACAGCCTAGTAAGCTCAGCAACCGAAGGTAAAATGCGCCTAGTTGCTGTTGTTATGGGCACCAAGAATGCTAACGCTCGTAAAACAGAAAGCAAAAAACTGCTTAGCTACGGTTTCCGCTTCTTCGAAACAGTGGCACCACACACCGCTGGAGAAACCTTCGTAGAAGAGAAGATCTGGATGGGTAGCAAGGACACGGTTGCACTAGGTGTCGACGAAGATACGTTCGTTACTCTGCCTCGTGGCCAAGCTAAGAACCTGAAGGCAAGCTTCGTTCTTGAGAAAGAGCTAGAAGCACCAATCAGCAAAGGCGACGTTGTGGGTAAACTATTCTACCAAGTCGACGGTGAAGACGTTGCTGAATACCCACTACTTGCACTTGAAGATGTAGACCAAGGCAGCCTATTTAGCCGCCTGTGGGATTACCTAGTACTGCTGTTTAAAGGTTTGTTCTAAATCAGCCAACGGTTTGTTCTACACAAAACCTAAGCTTGCTGTATAGCTAACCTAATGAGTAGGTTCATGATTTTC
>NZ_JBFRSN010001390.1:0-2833 GCF_041473595.1 Vibrio sp. 10N.222.46.A1 | reverse complement strand
AGCTTAGAGCTTAGAGCTCAGAACTGTTTAGGTTCAGAGCAGCTAAAGGTTTATTGCTCTTTGTTTTGCTCGGCTTTACATACAGCAGCAGTGAACACTACGTCTGTTGAGCTGTTAAGTGCTGTTTCAGCTGAATCTTGAATCACACCGATAATGAAACCAACCGCTACAACCTGCATCGCTACATCGTTTGAAATACCGAATAGGCCACACGCTAGCGGGATAAGCAGTAGTGAACCGCCAGCAACACCCGATGCGCCACATGCTGATACTGCAGCAACAAGGCTTAGTAGAATCGCAGTGAAGATATCAATCTCAATGCCCATAGTGTGTACAGCAGCAAGCGTTAACACAGTGATGGTGATTGCAGCACCCGCCATGTTGATCGTTGCGCCTAGAGGAATCGATACAGAGTAAGTATCTTCGTCTAGCTTTAGCTTCTTACAAAGGTTCATGTTCACTGGGATGTTTGCAGCGCTTGAACGAGTGAAGAATGCCGTTACACCAGATTCACGAATACATTGCAGTACAAGTGGGTATGGGTTTTGTTTTGTTTTAATAAATACAAGCAGTGGGTTAACCACAAGTGCGATGATTAGCATTGAGCTTAGTAGTACTGCTAGAAGTTGACCGTAGCTTGCCAGTGCATCGAAGCCTGTTGTTGCGAATGTTGCAGAAACAAGACCGAAGATACCGAATGGGGCAAGGCGAATAATGAAGCGAACAATGTGTGAAACACTGTGGCTTAGGTCTTCGAAAACCGCTTTGGTTGTTGCAGATGCGTGGTGCAGAGCAAGACCAAGACCGATGGCCCAAGCAAGAATACCGATGTAGTTCGCATTCATTAGTGCGCTAACTGGGTTGTCTACAAGCTTGAATAGAAGCGTATGAAGAACTTCTGCAATACCTTGAGGAGGGTTAGCACCTTCAGCGCCAGCAACCAGTGTCAAAGTGGTTGGGAACATGAAGCTCAGTACTACAGCAGTCAGTGCAGCAGAGAACGTACCAATCAGGTAAAGCACAATGATTGGACGCATATGAGTATGCTGACCTTTCTTTTGGTTTGCGATAGAAGCTGCAACAAGAATGAATACTAAAATTGGGGCAACAGCTTTCAGAGCACCAACAAACAGGCTACCTAATAGGCCTGCATCTTGAGCTGCTGAAGGAGAAACCATGGCGAGAACGACACCGAAAACAATACCAGCAAGGATCTGTAGAACGAGATTTCCACGAGCGATGCGGGCGAGCATGTTGTGATTTTGCATAAAATACCTGCAATTGTTAATTTATTATAGTGATGTATCTTTTTATGAAGTTGTACCAAATCCAACTATACACTAGCGGAATTGGCGGTCATATTAGCGGGATCTAAGAGGGTGTCTAGGGATAGTTTACTTTTAGGGTTATTGTTTGCGCTATGTGGTGTTTTTGGAGCTAAATGTTAAATAAATGTATTTTGATTGGGCTATAAATCTGCTGATTCTCATTTGATAGATTCAAAACACTGCAAATGTAGAAATGTAAACGGCTATAGGAAAGAACATTGTGTGCATAAATAACCACACCATTATCAAATTGAAACAAAAAGCCCCACGTGATTAACACGATGGGGCTCATTGTCTTAATTTAAAGTTATCTTAAGTTAGGTTATCTTCAATACAGCTTATAGCTGTTAACCTTAAACCTTAAACCTTAAACCTTAAACGTTAGTCAGACGCTTTTTTAAGATTGCGGCCTTCTGATTGTACGGTTTTGTACATCTTGGAAAGCTGCTTATTGCTGGCGCGTTGTTCCGCTAACGAGGCGCCATTTCGGGCTTGTTCTCGCAATAACTTTCGATAGTTAGCAAATCGTCGCTCAGACAATTCTCCACTTTCAATCGCCTTGCGTATCTTGCACCCCGGTTCTGATTCATGATGACAATCAGAGAATCAGCAATGTATGGCTAACTCTTCCACATCAGAAAAGGTTTCACTCACGCCTTCAGCGCAGTCAGCAAGTTGTAGCTCTCGCATTCCTGGAGTATCGAGCAGTAAGCCGCCCGATGTTAGCAAGTGGAGCGATCGTGATGTGGTTGTGTGTCGGCCTTTACTATCGTCTTCACGAATGCCACCTGTGGCTTGTTCAGCCTCACCAAGTAATGAGTTGACTAAGGTGGATTTACCCACACCGGATGAACCCATTAAAGCCACAGTCTTGCCCGTTTTACACCAAGGCGACAAAACTTGAGTTGAGTCTTGGTCTAGGCTATTCACCGCTTCGATCATCAGCATAGAATCTAAGCTTTGCACTTGTTGTACTTTGTCTTCGTAGTCATCACACAAGTCTTTCTTGGTGAGTACGATAACGGCTTCAACCTGTGCTTCATTGGCGAGCGCTAGGTAGCGTTCAATACGGCTTAGATTAAAGTCGTTATTTAACGAAACCACGATAAATACCGTGTCGATGTTAGCTGAGATATATTGTTCGGCGACACGGCTACCTGCAGCTTTACGGCTGAAGAGTGATTGACGGTCTAATAAACGGCCGAATTGCAGTTCAGAGTTCAAGATTACCCAGTCGCCAACCGTCATTGCGGGTTGGTTTTGATGGATAGGGAGAACGATTTCGCCTTGTTCTGACGCTAGTGTATAGCCGCTGCGATGGTGCGCGGTAATACGAGCAATGACGGATTGGTCATAGTCTTCGAGTGTCAGTTGTTGTTGGAATACAGGTTGCCATCCAAGTTGTTGAAGTGACATTGGATTAGAAAATGCGTTTTGTGAATTCATGTCTATTTACCCAGACGTGCGAGCTTTCTTTTCTTGTGAGAGCATTAAAGTCTTATCAC
>NZ_JBFRSN010001389.1:0-1135 GCF_041473595.1 Vibrio sp. 10N.222.46.A1 | reverse complement strand
CAGTATCAAGCATCGAATTCAAACAGCCAGTGTCGGTTGGCGATGTGGTCTGTGTTTATGGCGACTGCACCAAGATTGGCCGTAGCTCGATGAATATCGACCTAGAAGTCTGGGTGAAGCCTGTACTTGATCACGGTATTGGCGATCGTTACAAGGTATGTGGCGCGACATTCAACTACGTTGCCGTGGACGAAAGTGGTAAACCTCGCTCAATTAATAAATAGTACTTTCGACGACCCTATCGCACTTTAAGGTCTTTAGTCGTTTCGATTAAAAATGCTAAAGACCTTCTCACTCTCCCGCACCATTTCACAATTTCTTATCATTAACTCTTCCAATACCGATTAGTTCGCGTAAATTAGCCAGATAACTAATTTAATCGCTCTAATTCAGTGAAGTAACATAAGGATATCTCAACATGTGGTACGTGATTTTTTCTCAAGACGTCGAAAACTCATTAGAAAAACGCCTAAGTGTTCGCCCACAACATCTAGAACGCCTACAAACACTTCACAATGAAGGCCGACTGTTAACAGCAGGTCCAATGCCAGCAATTGACTCCGATAACCCTGGCGAAGCAGGCTTCACTGGTTCTACTGTGATTGCTGAATTCAACTCTTTGGAAGACGCACAAGCATGGGCTGATGCAGACCCGTACATCGCTGCTGGTGTCTACCAGAATGTGATTGTTAAACCATTCAAGAAAGTATTTTAACGTGAAAAAATGGATTATTGGGTCACTGGCTATTGCCCTACTCGCAGGCTGTAGCTCATCAAGTGAACAAGACAAACAAAGACAGTTAGAGATGATGGCTCACCATCGTGCGGGTGTTTTATCTGCCGGCCTACCTATTGAGTATGGTCCACTCTCTATCATGCGTGTGCTAGCAAAAAATACTGTCGTCGAAATCATGATGATCTACAACCAAGATGCGAAAGGCGCTAAGCCTTTAAACCAAGTTGTAGACATGAGTGTGAATAGCTACTGCACCAACTCTGAAGTAAGAGCTAACCTCGACATGGGCTTAGCTTACAACATCAAAATTCGCAATACACGCGGACAACTGATGGTTGAAAAGCTGATCAGCAAAGAGACGTGTCAGAGCAGCCGCTAGATTCGAGATTCGAGATTCGA
>NZ_JBFRSN010001388.1:0-2248 GCF_041473595.1 Vibrio sp. 10N.222.46.A1 | reverse complement strand
TGGTAAACCATTGTGGGAAAATACACTTCCACCAGATCTGAGCACGGCAATAACCCAGAGAGGCACTGACCTTAGTGATGCGTTCAACATCGATTTGTTGAAGTATCGAAATGCTCATCAGCAATAAGAAGGGCACTTCTTTGAGTGCGAGCATAATGATTAGGCCAAACGCGTAAGGATCTTTTATCAGCAAAGCCAATTCAGAGCTTGTAGCTGATTCGCCGAGCAAGTGATGTACGGCTCTTGCGCCAAGCCCCGTTGGACTAAACAGAAAAGCAAAGCCGATAGCGAAAGCCACATGTGGAATGGCAAGCATTGGCGATAGCGTTAACTCAATCTTTCTCCAAAACTTGTTTCCCCAAGAGGCTTGAAGAATGCAAAAGGTCAGGAAGCAGGCGATATAGCTGCTTGCAATTGCTGACCCTAGGCTCAAACCAATAGAGTGCCAAGCCCCTTCCCATTGAAAGACTTGGTTAAAACCGTTGAGTGTTGGTTCCTCTAAACCTAGGGGCGGGATGAAACTCAGTGACGAGGCCACTACTCCCGCTACCCCAGGACTCGTAGGGACAATGCACACAGCTATAACAACAAAATATAGAGCGCGTAGCATGAATTTTAGTTACCGTATCGCTTAAGCCACTCTTTCTCGAGCGCGTTTTGCCAGCTTGGGTGTGGTTCATCAATCGATTTAAATTGTTGAGTATTCTTAGCGCTACCAGTCAGGTACTTGCTGCTTAATACAGAAGGATCACCCCAAACATTGAGGTCGCCTTTGCGCGATTGTGCTTCTGGGCTCAACAAGAAGTTGATGGTTACCTGAGCGCCAGCACTTGCATTAGCATTCCAAGGAATCGCAAGGAAGTGAATGTTAGACAGAGCGCCACTTTCTAGAGCATAGGCCTTGGTAGTTTCAGCTAGGCGGCCACTTGATTGTGCTGAATAAACAGAGTTTGGATTGAACGTAATCGCGAGGTCGAGCTGTCCGTCATCCAGAAGTTGAATGCTTTCAGATGTACCTGCAGGAAATTGCTTTCCGCCTCGCCATGCCACTTTATGGAATTTATCTAAGTAAGCCCACAGTGGTGCTGTAACTTCTTGGAAGTTGTCTTCCGAAACAGGTTGTGCCAGTGCAGGGTTGTTGTCTGTTAGCTCAATCAGTAGAGACTTGATGAAGCTGGTGCCATGAAATTCAGGTGGGCGAGGGTAGCTTAAGCGGTTCGGGAAAGCTTGAGCGTAGCTCAACATCTCTGAAAAAGATTGTGGCGGATTGTTTAGCGTCTCTTGGTCGTGAATGAACACCAGTTGTCCGACGCCCCAAGGTGCTTCTAAGCCTTCGGTTGGCTCCGAGAAATCGACATCAATTGGTAAAGATTTATCAACGTACTGCCAGTTTGGAAGTGATTCTGTGAATGGTCCAAATAACAGCGCATTGTCTTTCATCGAGCGAAAGTTCTCACCATTAATCCAAACGATATCGACACTGCCTTCGCTGTTCTTGCCTGCGGCTTTTTCTGCAAGTAGTCGAGTAGTCGTTTCAGCAATGTCGGTTACTTTTACATGCTTTAAGGTCACACCGTAGTCACTTTGTAACTCCTTGCCTGCCCATTGTAGGTAACGATTGATTTCTTGGCTTCCGCCCCAAGCGTGAAAGTAGACAGTTTGTCCCTCTGCCTGCTGTTCTATTTGGTTCCAGCTATTGGTTGATGTTGCTTCATCAGCGTAAATGGCTGCGCTGTATGCAACGGTTGCCATGATTCCTAACGTACTTACTATCTTGTTCATAAACTTTTCCATTTGGTAGTGAACGGGCAAGAGCATTGTTATTTCGAACTCCCTACAGTTATTCTATCTGTTTCTGAAATAATTTCTAATTCAACAGTAAATTCAATCAATTACTTAAGGGCTCTTACCATCCTAGCAACAGACCGTTGAACTGATGAATTTATTGCACTCAAATGATAGATTTTTTAGGTTTATTGGGGTTTGGTACGAAAAGTAAGCGATGAGTGTCAGTTTTTAAGGAATCATGAGTGTAAGAAAGCAATAAAAAAAGGAGCCACTAGGGCTCCTTTAATCAATTATTTGGTTTCTCTGACGGATTAGTTTACCCAGTCACGAATTGTGTACGTTAGCGTGTGTACATCGTTTTTCAATACTAGCGTATCGTTTGTTAGTGTTACGTCGCTCCACTCGCTTAGAGTCGCTGAAACCGATTGTTCGATTTCCATCGCAGACCCGTGACACATTT
>NZ_JBFRSN010001387.1:0-566 GCF_041473595.1 Vibrio sp. 10N.222.46.A1 | reverse complement strand
TAACAACCCACATCACCCTTGGTATGGTTCCGAACATCCAAAACTGACGATCGTAAATATGACTGATTTTAGTTGCCCGTGGTGTAAAAAATTAGACCCTGTTCTTCGAAAAATAGCGGATGAGTTCCCTAATGACATCAAGGTGATAAATATTTATATCCCTCTAAAGGAGAGAGATTCGCCATTGAACTCAGCAACTTTTGGACTCAATGTCTGGAACAATGACAAAGAAAAATACAAAGCAGTTGAAGAGATGTTGATCAGTAAGCCTGGTATTCACAACGTTCGTTCGATAATGAAAGTAGCGAAGAAGAACAAAGCCACCGATTATGTTTCTTCAGACAGTGAAATAGCGATTGAAGTTGCTGAAAACTATAACTTATTTACGAGGCTGGGTGTTCGGGGTACACCAGCGATGCTAATTGATGGAACATTGCTCCCCGGCTACTTGCCATACGAAAAACTATATCCAATAGTAAAGGCTAAGCTAGAAGAGAAAAGTAAATAGAATAAATTTACGATAACTTAATTATTATCTTTGATGGATAAAAAGCCCTATTGATTAG
>NZ_JBFRSN010001386.1:0-4700 GCF_041473595.1 Vibrio sp. 10N.222.46.A1 | reverse complement strand
GCAGCAACTCTGTGAGCTCTTTTACCCAACCAAATGCTTCTGTCGGTGCTTTCAACAAAATCTTCTCGACTTTGTCACAGTGAGTTTCAAGGCTGATCGCTTGTTCAAGGTTGAACGACATTGCATAGAAGTGCCAAAGCAACAGTCGAGTCATGCGCTCGATGTTTTGCTGTGAGTTATCCGACTCACTAAACGCAAGATTCACTTCACTCAGCGCGATTGCTGTCATTCGCAGCATCGCATCAAACTTCGCTGATTGCATACGCTCTTCATTGGTCACTTCTTCCTGTTCGAACGTAAACAGTTCCGTCATTGCATCTTCAGGGACAAGGCGATGAATCATTCTTAAACTAAATTCTTCTAGTTCTTCACGAGGCATGTTGTTTAAGCAAGTTAAAGTGTAATCGCGTTGCATGGTGTTCTCTTGGATCTGCAAAAAGGTCAGACAGTTTAATGGAGAAGCGAGTTCAGAAAAAGCAGATTTTAGATAAGCCTACGTTTGTAGGCTTATCTATGTACTACAAGCCCTAAAATTGATGTTTAGGGAAACTGTATTTAGGTTTGAACGCAGTATCAGGCTTTGCTATGGCTTGGCGGTTGATATTGCATAGACTGGTCGTTTCTCATGAAAATGTTGCTCGCGACCAAGCTGCCGATACAAATTGAACCAAGCGCTAACCAAGTCATCGTATCCGGAATTTCGTTGAACAGTGGGATCGCCAACAAGGTTGCAACAGCAGGTGTTGCACTACCAAAAGCGGCTGAGCGTTCTGCTCCTAGTGTATTAACAGCATATAGATAAGTGAATGCCGCTATTAAGCCTGCACCGACGCCTTGCACCGCTGAATGTACGGCAAGCTCTGTGACTGGCCATTGAGCAATTGGTGTGCTCATTAAATGGCTAGGGAGGGTTCCTGTAAGGATAAGGACCAGCAACAGCAAGGTGGAACAGAATGAGATAAAACCTGCACTCACGAGCGCATTAAGGTTGGCAACACGTGCTGAGATGGTAAAAGTCGCCCACATCAAACTGCCAAACAAAAACAACACGTGACCTTTGGTATATTCAAAGTTGAAGCTGCTTAAGCTACTTCCCAGAAACAACAATATCCCAAGCGAAACCAGACCTAAACCAACGACACGGTGTCGGCTAAGCGGCTGCTTAAAAAAGAGTACCGCGATCCCTGTTACGAATAGAGGAAGCGTTCCCGGAACTAAAGCACTCCCGTGTGATACCGGAACGAACTGCATGGCTGTTCCTGCAACGAGTAAATAAGGTAACCCGCACCCCACAAACATACCGGCCAAGTATCGATTCGGGACAGCAGCGATCGTGCTACGTGCTTTCCACACCAAAGGTAATAACGCCAATGCTGGCATGAGGAATCGAGTCAGTGCGATGTCTGCAGGTGTTAAATCTGAATTTGCGCCGCCTTTAAGAGAAAGGAAAAAGCTCGCCCAGATGAGCAGAGTGACAGTAATTGATAAATAGCCAAGCTTCATAATAAACAAGGAAAGTGAATGATGATTAATTATGGGGTACTTGGTGTGCCATAGGTTGGCAAGTTTTGTTCTAACTTGAGTTGTAGTTGATGATTTCTGCTAATATCTTGCCAATTGTTAACGAATTTAACCAATAATTGGTATTTGCTATGGATAGGATTGATAGACATCTTCTTGAGTTGCTTCAGAAAGACGGCAGGCTAACCACCGCTGAGTTAGCTGATGAAGTTGGCTTATCGGCTTCACCGTGCGCGAGGCGCATCAAAAGACTGGAAGAAAAAGGGATTATTGATGGTTACCGTGTGAGCCTGTCACGGGAACAGGTCGGCATCGCAATGAGCGTGTTTGTTGAGGTGAGCTTGAACAACCACCAAGAAGTGTCGATTGATAAATTTGAAAGTGCTGTTGTCGAGATGGAAGAGGTCATCAGCTGCCACGTTGTATCTGGGGCTTATGATTACTTGTTAGAAGTTGTCAGCCCTAACTTGATGGCTTACGAAGCATTTACCAGAAAGCTACAGCGACTCTCCAACGTAAAAGACATACATACCCATCTTGCGATTAGGCAAGTGAAAGGCAATGCGCCACTTCCGGTTTATACGGACTGACTGTTTATACGAACAAACGGGCTATACGAACTAACAGTTTATACCGACTAAGCCGTAGGTAGGTGACACGCTGCCCGATGACATGAGCTGAAAACGAAATGATTTTATGACTAATAGGAAGTACGGTCGCTATTAACGGCTATCTGACGAATGCGGATACGCAACAATAAAAAACGGAGCACCTCGTGAAAGGTACTCCGTATATGATAGGTGCAAAACTTAGTGATACTTAAAGTTAGAGATTGAACAATCCCCGGTTTGAGCGTTGATTCTGAATGAAAAAGCATGTGAATGATAATCCACACCGTCATTCCAAATCGTCTCTCCAAATATCTTACATAGCTCTAGCTCACTTACTGAACCGAACTCTTCCATGTGTTTAGCGACAGATAAAAGTTTACCTCTTATCTCTGCAGTCCCTTCCGTGTTACTCAAGCAGTTGAAAGCCATAGTTTTTTGCATATTACCTAGCCAAAATATTTCTTGTTATTAAGTTATATGAATAATCATGATAACAATTTTCTGGCGTTTGTAAATCTATTTTGTGATGAATATCTCACATAGTCGCTTGCATTGGTCGGAAATTGAACGTCATTGTTGATAGTTACCACATTAGTTTTACAACTTATTGATAAAGCTTTGATTGATTGTATTTCTGAATGTGTTGGTTTGTTCGAACTATGATTATTGGGATAATCAAGTTAAGCAAGTGAGTAATCATTTTAGTTTTGTACATCGTTTATCGGTTGGTTTGTGTGGCGAGCTTCGTCAATCATCGTCGCTTCTTTACGGTATTTTGAAGAGAGCTGACGAAATTTTTTACTGAGTGTATGAAGATCTTGCGAGAGTGATTGTGAGCTTTGTACATGTACCTGTGCACTTTCTGTTTGACGCGGTAGTCTTGCTTTAGCGCAGTGTTTAGCTATGGTTTGCCACGAATGCGTTAGAGACTCCGCTCCATCTAGTTCTGTAGACACAATATACGCTTGTTTTAATAGAACCTCAGAGACATCATAAGCGGTATGCATATGACTATTGAGCTGCACATTAAATCTTTGTTCGTACTTTGCCCAAAGCCCAATGATCTGCTTTTCGTTGAAATGTTTAGATAGCAACGTTTGTGATTCATAGGTCGAGAGAACTTGGTTAAATTCTTTGGTGTATTGATTATAGCGTTCTTCAAATGATAACTGGCGATCTAACAGTGTTTGCCAGTTTTCACGGTCACAATGGTCTGCTAACGCGATATCGGCACTCAGAGGTACACTTATAATGACAACCTTCACCAAAAAATTCATGATTTACCTCTACTTAACTCGCTCTCTATTAAGAGTATAGATGAGCAGCAACATGAGTTGATGTACACTTGAAACATACCTAAAACGGAAGAGCTGGTGGATTTGATGAAAAAAGCGCTGATCGCTTTACTTGTGTTATTAATATTGGGCGGAGGAGGGGCTGCATACTATTTCTTCGTCATGAAAAAAGACCCCACTCCGCCAGAGAAAGAGGAAGCGCCGGCTGTTGAAGTCGCGGCGCAATCTGAATCTGACCTTGCATCCCTCACTACTACTCAGCCTGAGCCAGAACAGACTGAGTTCTACGTTTTAGATAGAAAACTAAAAGTAGTCGAGCAGCCCGAAATTGATGGTTTGATAACCGACTATCTTTATAAGGGTGAAAAGGTCGAACTACTAGAGAAGCAAGGCGAATGGGCTCGTATCTCTGACTATATTGTTTTAAAGGAAGGCGGACCACAGACGGCGGAATGGATTTCAATGTCTGGGCTATCTAGTGATGAAGTGATTATCTCTGAGCAAGAAAACAGAGAGATACTAGATTCATACTTATCTAAATCCGATGATCTGAAGCTCCATCAAGAGAAGTTCCGCAACACGGTAGCTAAACTTATCTCTGAAGGGGAGTGCGACCCAAGTGATTTTGAAGAGTTAGGCGGTTGGGTTAAATCAGTTAAATACAGCAACCGAGACGTTTATTTTATTTATTGTGGTGGGTTGTCTCTTGAAAACAAAATTTATCTAGATGTAAATACTAATGAAACATTCACGAAGTAGGAGCCGATTCCTATTTAATATGGCTATTCGTCACTGAATTTTAATTACTCTATTTTTCCAAGAGAATAACTAAAGCCTACTCATAGATTGAGTAGGCTTTTTTATGCTACCTATAATGCTGGCTTTTTCTATTTACCCTATAATTCATATTGAATCTTATATATAACCATCATTAAATATTTATTAATGAGTAATAAGGTCTTTCCTATTATTCTCATGATCAATCATTTCAAATTCCCACATTGCATTCTTCTTGAAACAAGCTAGGAAGTGTTGGTTTATCTCTAATTAACAAAGGCTTACCTGCTTGTTGATAAAGTTGAAATTAAGTAAAGCTTATTTATTTCAGCGCCTTACGATAATTTACATGCGTGTAACATTTCACTGGAACTGTAAGGCAAGTCACGTTTTTAATCATACTCCCAAATTATTTTCGATTTGTAATAATACTTTTTGATTTTGAGTTGTAGGGTTTAATTAAAGCAAAACGTAAAGTTTAATTATCAACTAAGAC
>NZ_JBFRSN010001385.1:0-805 GCF_041473595.1 Vibrio sp. 10N.222.46.A1 | reverse complement strand
GGACTAGATAGTCACTCTGCTGGTTAGAGAAATAATCGCAATATTCTGGCCAGTTATAATTGGAGTTGGAATAGAGAAACTCAGCCTCTTGTTTGAGAAAGTGACGGTGCTTTACTGCTTGAGCATACTTTATAGTAACGACGCCCCAGCTAGGGTGCTGGGCTTGAAGTACACGTCTACCTAATCGAGAGAGATTAGTGTAGCCACGGTTAGTTAGCTCCTGCTTGAGCTTTGCGTCGTCCGAAAATTCTCCCTTCAAAGCAACTTTGCCAGAGTGTTAAAACCAAAGGAAGAGCAACTTATTGACAGAGAATTATTGTCATAAGATGGAGCTCGCTTTGATGTACAAAGCGAGCTACTTGAGGGGGCTTTACTAGATATCACTTGGTAACGAGAATCCAGAGAAGAAGCCGGGAACAAACGGGTTCGACTGACCCTGAGTTTTGATGGTCAGTTTTACTTTACTGTCACCATACACAAACTCAACTTGTGTATCTTGAGCGGATGAAAAACTCACATTTGGACCGAATAAGCGGAACCAACTCCATGTACCTTTGACTGTACTTTGGCCAATTATGGAGTCTTGTGTGTTCAACTGGACTCCTAGTTTCTCGATAAACTCGGAGTCTCCTTGCCATGATTGCTGACTCCATAAGGTCGGCCCGTGACGGTAAGTGAAGATCGGTTTGTCCGAAATGATTGAAAATTCGGTAATGTTTGGTGTCATATCAACAGCTTTTACTTGGAAATCGATCTGAATGTTTGATGGATCAGCTAGGAAAAGAGCGTTTTTGATATCAGAAGC
>NZ_JBFRSN010001384.1:0-361 GCF_041473595.1 Vibrio sp. 10N.222.46.A1 | reverse complement strand
ATTAACCAGCTGAATAGAATGATCGCCACTAACAGTGTGACGCAAAGGGTGTTGTTGATCAGCGATAGTTTATCCATCTCTTGCTGTGCCTGTTGATCTAACACGGCCGAGAATTCTTTGAATTGAGTCTCGATAACGTGCGAACCTGTTCGCGCTTGCCCTAGTAACCCTTCGTTATGTTTTAACCCTATCACTCGTTTCTGATCTACGACTTGACGAGCTGCTTCTATCAAAGCAGCTGAGCCACCCGCATTAGAAGTAATAGACAGAACACTTGGGGCGAACTCACCCTTCTCGATCAGATCATTGAAGAGATACAGCTCAATTTTTTGTTCAGCACTCGCGGTGGCACTGATGTTAT
>NZ_JBFRSN010001383.1:0-693 GCF_041473595.1 Vibrio sp. 10N.222.46.A1 | reverse complement strand
GTCCATCATTGTCCATACATCTGGCGTGATAGATAGCGCAGTACCAGGCAACAGCCCTGGTAAGTAAGGTGCTTCGTCATTGTTTTTAACGAATCCATTGAGGCGATTTTGAGAGAACTTATCAACTATACCGTTTGTAACGAAGAAGGCCTTGAGATCAGCAACGCTCACATCCAGTTTGGACTGTCGGTTGAATGGATAAAAAGACGCTAATCGTTGTTGGTATGGTTGATAAACTTCGTTTGACCATGCTGTATTAAGGTGGTCATGAGCCAGCGACATCACCATTTCATTACTTTGATGCACAATTTTACTTATCACTTCTTCTGCTACAGCTAAATGATCGTTTGATAAGTTTGATAATGATGCAATAGGGTTACCAGCTTGCAAAGTCACAGATAAAGTATCGAAGGCTACTTTTTGAGGTTCTTTGGTTTCATAAAACTTGTCTGCCCATTTATTTGCATTAATAACCGCACTCAGCAGATTGTCTATTGGCTTCTTCCCTTGATCGTTGGCAGAGACCTGTTTTTTGTATGCTTGAAAGCTTAAAGTTATCTGGCGTGCAGATTCTTTTTTATCTTGGTCTTGAATTGGTATGGTCGCAGGATCTTGCGATTTACCCTCGTTGTCTGGTATTTCGAGTTCCACATAGGTGTACTTAGCGACGGTTGAGTACAGGCTGACCAGTGG
>NZ_JBFRSN010001382.1:0-1316 GCF_041473595.1 Vibrio sp. 10N.222.46.A1 | reverse complement strand
GTACTGCCCTACTCACCAATTCTGAAGCGCTATTTGCTGGCGTTAAATCTCAAGCTCGTGCAGAAGAAAAAATCGCCCTTGAGCTTGATGGTGATGTAACAAAAATTACCGACTTAGCCCGTGCAACTATCATCGCGAACGATGTAGAAAGCTTGGTTGAAGTTTACGAAGCGCTAAGCCGTGAAGCAGACGTTGTTAAGCTGAAAAACAAGTTTAAGTCACCAGCCGATTCTGGCTACCGTGACCTTAACTTGTTGGTTCGTTTACCTAAAACCAACATCATTGCAGAGGTTCAACTTCACTTGAAAGCGATTGCTGATGTGAAAAGTGGCCCTGAGCACGAACTCTACGAAATCATCCAAGGCATTGAGCGTCACGCAATTGCAGAACATCGCCCAATCAATGACATTGAAGCGGCACAAATCAATAGCCTAAGACGCCAATCTTTAGAGCTTTACCAACAAGCATGGCAACCGTACATTACCACGCACATTAAAGCGGCATAAACGCTTACCATAAACAAGAACGACAAAGGGCTGCATAATCGCAGCCCTTTCTTTTTATTAGTGCTCTCGCGTTGCTTTCATTAGTTCATTAGTTCATTACTATCAGAAAACAAAATATAGGGATGTCACTATTAGTAGTTAACGAGAAGGGTAGCTAAGAAAAGAGAGTCAGGTGATACCACTAAGAGAAACTAGTGACAAGACAGTCAGCAAATGATGCATAAGACGTAGATACAAAAAGACCACGCTAGGCGTGGTCTATTGCTTGGCTACTTCTCGATTTTAATATTTTCGACTCGGGCCTTTAGTTTTTGTCCCGGTCTAAAAGTAACAACACGTCGAGCAGAAATTGGAATGTCTTCACCAGTTTTCGGGTTACGACCAGGTCGCTCGTTTTTCTCACGAAGATCAAAGTTACCAAAACCAGACAGTTTTACCTGTTCGCCATTTTCAAGTGCCTTACGAACTTCTTCGAAAAACACTTCAACCGTTTCCTTGGCATCCCGCTTGCTGTATCCGAGTGTTTCAAACAGGTTCTCAGCCAAATCGGCTTTAGTGAGTGCCATAAAACTTTCCTCAAAGCTATGTTATACATTGCTACCATCTTCAGTAGCGCCAAAGCATTTACCCTATTCAATCAATGAGATAAGGTCATTTACAAGGAAAGTGTATGCCAAGCTTCTGATTTTCGCCAACTTTTTTATCTCATCAATTTAATTATTCTTTCAAATCAGGAAGATAACTCCCTTGCAAAGTCACATATATAGCTAAAAAACACCTAGCCAACAGGTACGATGTGATATTATATAC
>NZ_JBFRSN010001381.1:0-322 GCF_041473595.1 Vibrio sp. 10N.222.46.A1 | reverse complement strand
TATTAGTACAGTAATCTAGGGTGATGAAGAGCTGATTCTCCAAATAAATTGCCTATTTCTACAAAGTTGATATTCTTTCTCTGCTTTAGCTTACTTACTCTTAGCACTTGGAATGGAAAGTCGCCACTTATGAAAACACTCGCGCAGTTGTTACAGTCTTATGTAGAACACAAAGGTTGGGATGATCTCGAAGGGATCAGAGAAACTGAAATTGGCGGTGTGTGGTTGTATAGAAGCAGTGGCGGGAATCAACGTCAGCCATTCACTTACCAGTCGGGTATTATCATGCTCGGGCAGGGCAAAAAGAACATCTATATTGGCG
>NZ_JBFRSN010001380.1:0-1222 GCF_041473595.1 Vibrio sp. 10N.222.46.A1 | reverse complement strand
ACATCAGAGATGAATATATCAATGATTAAATAGTGTAACGGCTAAGAACAGAGATTCTTGAATGAAATATTAACACTCATAAACGTGCTGACAATTAACCCATGATTAATCACAGTTTTTGTTAGCAATCGGATGGCTCTACACATAGGTAGTGTTAACTCTGTCACTACCTAGGTGTCTTCAAGTGACTACGTCTTCAAGTTACAACCGTGTTAAACGCTTGAGTTAATAAGTGCCTAGCTGATTGAGCAATAAGATGCTTAAGTGTCATGGGCTTCAGCCATAACCTTTAGTAAGCTCCGTATGCATGCGCAGTATATTCTAACAGTATCATTAAGCGAAGCTGAATTACTTTTTAGTTACGGCAATAGGTAGTTTTTCATTTGCGCCCCATTCAGTCCATGAGCCATCGTAAACGCCCATATCACTTGAATAACCAGCCAGTTTAGCGGCTAATAAAATGATGCAAGCCGTCACACCTGAGCCACAGCTAAAGAACATAGGTTGAGAGGGGGGTAAGTTTAGGGTCGAGAAAATGTCAACTAACTCTTCTTGAGGTTTCAATTTACCTGCATTTAAGACTTGTGCGAACGGCAAGCAAACTGAGTTTGGGATGTGGCCACTACGTAAGCCTTCACGTGGTTCAGGAACTTCTGAATCGAAGCGAGCTTGAGAACGCGCATCTACAATGTTCGCGTTCTTGTTATCGGAATAGCTTTCAATTTGTTGAGCATTAACAAAATAGTCGTCTTGAATACTCCCATCAAAATTCCCGGCTTGAACTTCTGTTTTATAGTTAGTGTCTGTTACGTAGCCTGCATCTATCCATGCAGGTAAACCGCCATCTAAGATATAAACGTTGTTATGTCCCATTGCCATAAACATCCACCATGCGCGAGGCGAGGCAAAAGTTCCTGAGTTATCGTAAACCACGATCGTACTGTCTTGATTGATACCAATTTCTTGTGCGCGTGTATTGAAGTGTTTTTCGGTCGGGAACATGTGAGGGAGCAGAGTGTGCTTGTTACAAAAGTCTTTGTCGTAATCGAAACGAATCGCACTAGGTATCACTTGTCCTTTGATCTTTTCTGACTCACTTGGGATCTGAAATTCGATACTGGCGTCGAGGATTACAATGTTGTCTTCTTCTAGCAAACGTTGTTGAAGTTGTTCTGGTGAAATGAGTGGCTGATTCATTCTTCTTATATCCATTCTTGTTGTT
>NZ_JBFRSN010001379.1:0-2820 GCF_041473595.1 Vibrio sp. 10N.222.46.A1 | reverse complement strand
CTCGACATGCTAGTTGGTAAAGTATTGTGTTTCTTATACCTAAGCCCAGAGCGTTTGGCTCATGAAGGCATCTTCACCAATCAAGAGTTGTTTGATGAACTGATGTCGTTAGCGGATGAGAAAAAACTCATGAAGCTAGCAACCAACCGTGCGTCTGGTTCTGACTTAGACAAAGAAAAGCTGTTTGAAAAAGTACGTACTTCTTTACGCCGTTTACGTCGTATCGGCATGCTGATCGTGATTGGTGAAACAGGTAAATTCCGTATCAGCGAAGCGGTGTTCCGTTTTGGTGCGGATGTTCGTGTTGGCGATGATATGAAAGAAGCGCAATTACGACTTATTCGTGATGGTGAAGCTGTTGTTCATACTCAAGAGCCTAACCAAGGTAGCTTGTTGAATGAAGAACAAGCAGAAGCCGTATCAGAAATAGATTTAGACGTAGACGAAAACGGTCAACAAGACATTTTTAACGATCAAGCTGACTTTGACCTTGAGTCAAACGACAGCGAACAAACAAAGGTAGAAGGTGAAGCATGATTGAAAGAGGTAAATATCAATCATTAACCATGGTCAACTGGAACGGCTTCTTCGCGCGTACTTTTGATATTGATGGATTGGTTACAACGCTTTCTGGCGGTAACGGTGCAGGTAAGTCGACCACAATGGCGGCATTCATTACAGCACTTATCCCTGACCAAAGCCTTCTGCATTTCCGTAACACTACGGAAGCGGGTAGCTCACAGTCATCTCGTGATAAAGGTCTCTACGGTAAGCTTCAGCCAGGCGCATGTTATGCCGCGCTAGATGTTGTGAACTCTCGTAATCAACGCCTATTGTTTGCAGTAAAACTGCAGCAAGTTGCGGGTCGTGATAAGAAGGTCGACATCAAACCGTTTGTAATCCAAGGCCTTCCAAGCCATGTGAAGCCAACGGATGTATTGATTCAGAACGTTTCAGACAGCCACGCTCGTGTGTGTCAACTGAACGACGTGAAAGCAGCGGTAGCGCAATATGAAGGGGCGCACTTTAAAGCCTTCTCTTCGATTGTTGATTACCACTCACAGATGTTTGAGTACGGTGTTGTTCCTAAGAAACTGCGTAACAGCAGCGACCGTTCTAAGTTCTACCGTTTGATTGAAGCATCACTTTACGGCGGTATCTCAAGTGCGATTACACGTTCTCTGCGTGATTACCTTCTTCCGCAAAATGGCGGTGTGAAGAAAGCATTCCAAGATATGGAATCAGCACTGCGTGAAAACCGCATGACGCTAGAAGCGATCAAAACGACTCAGTCGGATCGTGACCTGTTCAAGCACTTGATCACTGAATCTACGAACTACGTGGCAGCAGATTACATGCGCCATGCCAACGATCGTCGTAACAAGCTTGATCAAACCATGAAGTTTCGTGGTGAACTGTTTGGTTCTCGCGAGACCTTGCTTGATCAAAACAACTTGTTGAACCGCGTTCAAGAAGAGCTTGAGTTGTTGGTCGATCAAGAATCGGCACTAGAGCAAGACTATCAAGCGGCGTCGGATCATCTTCAATTGGTTCAAACAGCACTTCGTCAGCAAGAGAAAATCGCTCGTTACAGCGAAGATCTGGAAGAGCTTAATGAGCGTCTAGAAGAGCAGATTATGGTGGTTGAAGAAGCTCAAGAGCGAGTACTTCTTGCTGAAGAACAGGCAACCATAACTGAAGAAGAAGTGGATAGCCTGAAAACTCAGCTTGCTGACTACCAACAAGCGTTGGATGTTCAGCAGACTCGTGCGCTTCAATACCAGCAAGCGGTTCAAGCATTAGAGAAAACTAAACAGCTACTTGGTGATGAGTCTATTACGGCAGAAAGCGCATTAACTCTGGTTTCTGAGCTAAAAGCACAAGAAGAATCAAGCACTCAAACGCTACTGTCGACTAAACATAAGCTAGACATGTCCTCTGCTGCGTCTGCACAGTTCGACAAAGCACTGTCTCTTGTTAAAAGCATTGTTGGTGATGTTGAGCGTAAAGAAGCGTCTACCAGTGCTAAGCAAGCGTTAGAAAAAGGCCGTAACGCAAAACACGTTGTTGAAAACGAACAGCAGTGGCGTGCTCAGCACCGCGACATGGCTCGTGATGTGGCGCAGCAGCGTCAAGCAAAAGAGCTTGCGACTGAATACCAAAAGCAACACAACATCTCACTGACTGACGAAACGGTTTTCGATGAAGAACGTGAACGCCATGCAATCCAGATCGAATCTCTTGAGTATGCTCAAGAAGAGCTGCGTGAAGCGAAGAGTGAGCAACGTCGTGTGCAACACAACCAAGACCAAGAGATTCAAAAACTTGAGTCTATTGCTCCAGCGTGGATCACGGCGAACGATGCACTTGAAGCCCTAAGAGATCACACAGAAGCTGAGCTAGAAGATAGCCAAGCAGTAATGACTCAAATGCAGCAAGTGCTTGAAGACGAGAAATCTCAAGCGGTAGCAAAAGATCAGTTGGCTACGCGCCGAGCTGAACTTGAGCAAGAGATTGAACGCTTAGCTTCTCCAGGTGGTTCTAACGATCCTCGCCTGAAAGGTCTAGCGGATACGCTTGGTGGCGTGCTGCTTTCTGAGATCTACGATGACATCACGATTGGCGATGCGCCGTACTTCAGTGCGATGTACGGCCCGGCTCGTCACGCAATTGTGGTTTCGGACCTTGATGGCATTAAAGAGAAGCTGGTGGATCTTGATGATTGTCCAGAAGACCTTTACATCCTAGAAGGTGATGTAGATGCGTTTGATGACAGCTCATTCAATGCTGATGAGCTTGAAGGTGCGGTGTGTGTTCAAC
>NZ_JBFRSN010001378.1:0-980 GCF_041473595.1 Vibrio sp. 10N.222.46.A1 | reverse complement strand
GCGGCGTGGCGCGCACTCATACCCTCAGCTGCATTCGGGACGGTCGAATTTTAGATATCCCCGTTCAAGGCACCGTCTTTAACTTTGGGCGCAATGGCATCCGTGGCACCTCGATTTTACGTAACGGCAAAATCGTCCAAATGGCGGGGATCTCAGGCATCTTAACCGGACTGGGTGAGACCGGGGCGGGCTTGGCCAGCACCACCTCAACCTCAGCGCTTGGCTCAACGTCGAGCCTCAACAGCAAGGATGTGGGATTAAGTTTATTGGGCAATGCCACCTCGGACGTGGGGAGTAAGCTTTCGGATTACTACATTGCCTTAGCCGAGTTATATCACCCCTTCATCGAAATCAATCCAGGGGGCATCGTGAATATCGTCTTTACGAAAGGGTTCCCTCTGGATGATGAGGAAGCGATCAAACGCTATGTTGATCATCAGACAAAAGAGCAAGAGCAAGCAAAACCAGACACCCTTTTAGAAACCATCACACTCAACCCTCTCGCGGCAGAAGTTAACCAACAATTAAATTAAGGTCGGCTTTTATGACTATCAAACTTTTCACAGCGCTGCTTATTAGCCTACTAGCAGGTTGCTCTGCGGGCTTTCAAGATGAATTTAGTTGCCAAAAAATCGGCGGTATACCCGGCTGCGCCAGCATGGATGACATTCGCAACATCTCGACACACCCAACAACACAACAAGTCGCCGAGGCTAACGTCCTGGCTTCCCACCCTTTTGCCTTACTGCCAAGACGCACCCGTGAAGGCCATCCTATTCGAACCCAAGACACGGTTAGGAAGGTGGTGATTTTTCCCTTTACTTCGGATGACACCACCACTTACCTCGACACAATGGATATTTACATTGTGTTAGACGAGTCTACCTGGACAGGTCGCCCTGTTCAGGCTATCAAGAAGGATTAACGCCATGGGCGTCTCAAAAGATTTAAAGGGTTTTTATCAAGAAGCCAAACGTGAA
>NZ_JBFRSN010001377.1:0-1104 GCF_041473595.1 Vibrio sp. 10N.222.46.A1 | reverse complement strand
GTGTATGGAGCTCTTTTATCTAACTCTGAAAACTTCAACTTTATTTTCGGATAAAAATACTTAATATTATTAGTAATTTTAAGTTTAACTAACACTTGTAAAGTATCATCCGACTTGTGTTCAACCTTCATAGCCTTAAATGAAAGTTCTTCTAATGCTTCGCCGGAATATGATGCTAACGCAATAATAACTTCGTTTAATTCATCGTCAATTGAATTTCCAAACCAACTATTTTTTATTTTTGACAACCGTTGAAGTTCTCGCTTTATTGAAACAATCTCTCGATATCCTTCTATGGTACGAGGGGTATCAAAAATTTTGTGACAGTCGCGACAAAGTGCAATCAAATTATCTTCATGATCTACATTTTCATTAAGAAGTTCCTCATTTTTAAGGAGTAATATCTCGTGTGGCCTTGGGCTATGTGGATAAATATGTGCGATTTCATATAGCTTAATCATTTGGTCATTACCTCTTTTCATAAGAGGCTTCGTGCATTTAGGACAAATGCCACTAACTTCATCGAATAAAATGAGCCCCATATTCTCTGTAGGCTTCTTTCTCTTAGATTCTGAACGTGCCAATAAATTCCCTACCATTAATTTTAAAGTTTATTACCCAATTGTTTAGGGTTAAATAAGAACACAATTTCACTGGAAGCGTGAGTTGCAATTACCCTTCTTTAATAAGTCGTATTTAAAACAAGCCGTCTATTTCTTTGAATGATTTGAAACCAACTGCTTTTGCAGTAGTACCTTGATCAGACAAGTTTAATTCACTACAAATAATCCCATAAATTCGCTTTGGAAATCCTCCTGAAAAGTTCCACTGTTCTCCTGATTTCTCCATTTTTACCACACCAGATATGTTGGGGTATTTCTGCTTCAACTTATTTCTAATAATGTAATTAGATAGCTCTTTACTGTATCTAAAACCCTTACTTTTTACCTCCTCAATCAATGCACTCAACTCCAAGCCTTCTATCCTATTCATGTCATATTTAAGCATTAGCTTTGTAGGCGGTTTGGAACTAGTATCTGAGTTCGAATCAACTAGCTCAGATATTATGTTAAGTGGTTTTTTTTCTTCTTTTGAAGGTATTAG
>NZ_JBFRSN010001376.1:0-494 GCF_041473595.1 Vibrio sp. 10N.222.46.A1 | reverse complement strand
TGTTAAAACTACTTTTGTAACTAAGCAGGTGATGTGATGAAAGCACAAGATCTACGCGAAAAGAACGTTGAAGAGCTTAACGCTGAGCTATTGAATTTGCTACGTGAACAGTTCAACTTGCGCATGCAAGCTGCAACTGGTCAACTACAGCAAACTCATACTCTAAAAGCTGTACGCCGTGACATCGCACGTGTGAAAACTGTTTTGACTGAAAAGGCAGGCGCATAATGAGCGAAACTAACCGCATCCAGCAAGGCCGTGTAGTAAGTGACAAGATGGACAAGTCTATCGTTGTTGCTATTGAGCGTACTGTAAAACACCCAATTTACGGTAAGTTCATCAAACGCACGACTAAAGTACACGCACACGACGAAGACAACACTTGTGGCCTAGGCGACAAAGTTGAAATCGCTGAGTGTCGTCCTCTGTCTAAGACTAAGTCTTGGACATTGGTTAAAGTTCTAGAAAAAGCGAAGATTTAATCTTTGTAATTC
>NZ_JBFRSN010001375.1:0-362 GCF_041473595.1 Vibrio sp. 10N.222.46.A1 | reverse complement strand
GGTCTATCTAGACGTTCAAGTAATTGATTGTTTATAGCTTTCATTTCAATAACTTGGTCATTTATAGCTCTAATTTCATAATTTTTCACTTCTAATTTTTTTTGCATGACCTCAATGAAATCTTCCTTACCTTTTATTTTGCTTTTTAAAAGGTCTATTTCATCTTGCTGATAGCCGATTGACAACTGCAAACTCTGTATTACTTCAGAATTTTCATTAATCCTTTTCTCACTAGATTGATTATGTTCATAGAAATACTCAACTAACTTTAAAAGCTCGTTGTATTCAAAAACATTCAAATTTTCAATAATTTCTTGCTTATAATTCTTGTATTCACATAAGGAAGATCTAATGTATAACGG
>NZ_JBFRSN010001374.1:0-289 GCF_041473595.1 Vibrio sp. 10N.222.46.A1 | reverse complement strand
ATATGATACCGTTGGATATAAGAAGCCTGTTTTACGCGTATCACCAATCGGAACGGTTAAGTACGGCAGATAAAAAACAGGAACGCTCTGAATTTCAAACCTTGGGTTGTAGAACGTAGCCTCTTCTTCATTTTGGTCGACATCGATACTTGACGCTCTTAGTCGCCATGCATTGTCGCCGATAGGGCAAGAGGTGATTGAGCCATCTTCAATCTCATAAACCGCTTTTCCGGTTTTTGCGATGTAAACCGCATCTCCTCGCCCTTGCTCACAGAGAAACTCATAATCG
>NZ_JBFRSN010001373.1:0-509 GCF_041473595.1 Vibrio sp. 10N.222.46.A1 | reverse complement strand
CAAGATCAACAGTTCAGCGTTGAAGAAGACGGCACGTTAATCTTCACTGATGCAGACCTGTTAACCGGCGCAACGGACATTGAAGGTGACAACCTTACTATTGAAAGTGTGACCTACGACGGTGGCGACGGTATTCTTACCGACAACGGTAATGGCACATACACCTTCGCACCGAATGAAAACTTTAATGGCGACGTAAACTTCGGTTTCGATGTATCAGATGGTACCGATACAGTCTCTGCCAACATCGATGTGAGTGTTAGAGCTGTTGATGATGCGCCAGTATCGGGCGACCTAGCGTACTCAATCGACGAAGATGGTTCAATTCGTCTAAGCCAAGAGCAGCTGCTTTCTCAAGCATCAGATGTGGAAGGCGATGACCTGACAGCGAGCGACCTAACGGTTGGTGGTGATGCGACGGTTGTAGCTAACGATGACGGCAGTTTCACCATCACGCCAGATGAGAACTTCAATGGCGACATCGATATCAGCTTTGATATCTCTGATGG
>NZ_JBFRSN010001372.1:0-598 GCF_041473595.1 Vibrio sp. 10N.222.46.A1 | reverse complement strand
GATATGTGAACAAACTTCTGTTCATAATACTTGGGGATTAAAGGTTGAGAACGTCTAATTTCTTTTTGAGTAACTAAAATGCTGACTTTAGGTTCTTCTTTTTCGTGAACCTCAAGTGGCTCTTCGTCAGTTGAAATATAGTTAATATTAATATATACCAGCGTTGAAAAAATAGATAAAGCAACAAAAAGAAGAATGATTATTCTGTTCATATCAAGCCCAAAATAGGGGCACAAGCCCCTTATAGATTATTATATTTCAATTACTTACTAGCTGCGTCTAAATCAGCTTTTACAGCGCCAAGTGCTGCGTCTATTCCTCCTGATATAGTATCATTCTGGAACGCAGTTAATATAATTCCTGACATTACAACGGCAATAATTGCATATTCAACTGCAGTCACACCACGAACATCATCTTCGAACTTCATTTTAAGTTCAGCCATTTTTGCTAAAGTTTTGTAGTACATAATAATCCTATAAAAAGTATGTTGACCATTGGTCTAATTGAAATTGCGAGGAAAATTTACCTGATACAAAAACATACATCAAATTAATAGTTATTATGGACACATAACACAAATTTATTGGGTATTGAG
>NZ_JBFRSN010001371.1:0-220 GCF_041473595.1 Vibrio sp. 10N.222.46.A1 | reverse complement strand
ATGCTTCAGCACTTCATTAAGCAAGTGCATGATAACAGTGTTCTTAAACCAAGCCCTCGCGTATTGGTTTGTGTTCCTTGTGGTTCAACGCAAGTTGAGCGCCGTGCAATCCGTGAATCAGCACTGGGTGCTGGTGCTCGTGAAGTTTACCTAATCGATGAGCCTATGGCTGCTGCGATTGGTGCAGGCCTACGTGTATCTGAGCCAACAGGTTCAATGG
>NZ_JBFRSN010001370.1:0-571 GCF_041473595.1 Vibrio sp. 10N.222.46.A1 | reverse complement strand
CGCTATTCAGAGATTTAAGGTAACAAGGCGCCCTACTACCGATGAAATAGACCTGCTGAAAGAAGCACTAGAAGAACGCGAGCAACGCAGAGAAAACAAAATCCCCTACTCCGTGCTTCTAGACTTCAGCATCCTGAGCTGTATGAGAGTCAGCGAAGTGTGTGGTATACGGTGGGAAGACTTAAACGAAGAACTTAAAACAGTGATCGTACGTGACCGAAAAGACCCACGAAAGAAAGAAGGCAACCATATGGTAGTTCCTCTACTTGGTGAAGCATTCGATATTGTAATTAAGCAAGAGCGTAAAGGTGAGTTGATATTCCCTTACAACCCACGCTCAGTTGGCCGAGGCTTTGTTGAAGTGTGTCAGAAGGTTGGAATTGATAACCTGCGCTATCATGACTTACGTCGTGAAGGTGCGAGTCGTTTGTTCGAGAAAGGCTTTACCATTGAGGAAGTTGCTCAGGTGACAGGACATCGAAATTTGAATACCTTGTGGCAGGTTTATACCCAGCTATTCCCACATAAATTACACGAACGTAAGATATGAAAAAAGCCGCTAAAAAGCGGC
>NZ_JBFRSN010001369.1:0-855 GCF_041473595.1 Vibrio sp. 10N.222.46.A1 | reverse complement strand
CATCAGATTCAAAGTTTTCATCGCCTAACAGCGCGGTAAAGTAATCATCGATTGCTTGTTCACTCGATAAACTTGGTTGCGTCAATGTCGATTCGTTATTCGCGCTCATTTATCGCTAACCTCTCGAGATAAATAAGCAGCTGTTTATAAGCAAATACACCACGGCTACCCGATGCGAAATGAGATGCTGGTAAACGTTTTAGACTGGCATCGCGAAACTTGGTATCAATCGGCACAGCAGAGGTCCAAACTTGGTTTGGATAGTCATCTTTAAGCTGAGTCAATGTTTGCAATGATGCTTTCGTTCGCTTGTCGTACATCGTCGGGACAATCGTCACCTTAAACGGTGTTTTGCGAGACTTCTGCATAATGGTTAGAGTGCGAATCATGCGCTCTAAACCCTTCATCGCCAAAAATTCAGTCTGTACCGGAATCAAGATACGATCACTGGCAGCCAACGCATTCACCATCATCACACCAAGAATAGGCGGACAATCGATAAGCACGTAGTCATAGTCATCTTTCAAAGCGGCTAAAGCACGCTTTAAGATCAAGCCCATACCACTTCGATTTCCCATTACACGGTCTAATGTCGCCAATGACATGTGTGCGGGAATAATATCGATACCTTCAATTTCGGTCTGTATAGTCAACGCTCTCACAGCTTGCGTAGAAAACTCACGCAGCTGGAACAGATCAAACAGGCTCGATTCCACCGTATCTGAGTCGTAACCCAGATAGGTGGTTAGTGATGCATGTGGGTCAGTATCAACCAACAACACACGATGACCCTTTAAGGCAAGTAAGCCAGCTAGGGTCACTGTCGTCGTCGTTTTCCCAACGCCACCTTTTTGG
>NZ_JBFRSN010001368.1:0-276 GCF_041473595.1 Vibrio sp. 10N.222.46.A1 | reverse complement strand
TCATTCCCTGCTGGTTCTATGGGGCCAAAAATTGATGCCGTTTGTAAATTCGTTGAAGCTGGATTGGGTAATGCGGCGATTGGTTCATTATTTGATTTAGATAAAATAATCACCAATGAAGCTGGTACTCTGATTACAAAAGGCGAAGGTATTGTTTATTACTAAAGTTATCGAGAGATAACCATCACTAATATAAACCCATTAAACAGGCCTCTTATTTAATAATAATGAGGCTTATTTTATTCGGACCGTTTAATACTAGATGAGATAAATATT
>NZ_JBFRSN010001367.1:0-407 GCF_041473595.1 Vibrio sp. 10N.222.46.A1 | reverse complement strand
GAAAATAGCAATATGTAATGTTCGTTCAGGATCTTCGTTTAACCCTGCTGGTGGGGAAACAGGAGGTGGCTTTATATCAGCAGGAACAGATTTCATTGTTGACTATAAACCAATCATTCATCCAGATTCAGCATTAGGCATCACTGATGAGTGTGCCTACCCAGTGACAAGTAATTATTCACTTGATAGTGGTCCCTTAGATTTAGATTTTAAGGTGGTTTACCCAGCTCCATCATTAAACCCCCAACCAGGGGCTGTGACTCCTAATGTGATTCCTTCATTTAGTACCAACCAAGTACTGAATACTCTCGTTCATACTTGGAGCGAAGTTGGCGCTATCGAGTTTATTAGTAGTGCTATTTATCTTGGTCGTGATATACAAAAAGATCACCAAGTCATTGGCCGCT
>NZ_JBFRSN010001366.1:0-332 GCF_041473595.1 Vibrio sp. 10N.222.46.A1 | reverse complement strand
AGACAATCCGTATCGAGACTATTACATTTGGCGCGATGCAAAACAGGATGGCAGCGCACCGGATGACCAAGGTTCGATCTTTGGCGGAAGTGCTTGGCAGTGGGATGAACTCACACAACAATATTACTTCCATCTATTCTCGAAACGTCAGCCAGATTTGAACTGGGAAAACCCGAAGGTTCAAGAAGAAGTTCATACTATGATGAACTGGTGGATTGACCTTGGCATCGGCGGCTTCCGCTTAGATGTGATTGATCTTATTGGTAAAGAGATCGATAAAGGAATCACTGGTAACGGACCAAGGCTGCACAAGCTATTACAACAAATGAATC
>NZ_JBFRSN010001365.1:0-1035 GCF_041473595.1 Vibrio sp. 10N.222.46.A1 | reverse complement strand
GGTCACGACATCCCTAATCATTGCGTGACGATAGATTAACCACTCCTTTTAATAACAAGAAAGAATAGAAAAGTATGTTTTATAACTTTTTGGAAGTAAAAACCGATTGAAACGTCAATTGAGTTACTGGTTTTCAATACGAACTTGTTGAAAGCCAACCGCCATTGCCGACTTAGATGCTAGGTCTAAATCCGCGTAATGACACTCTTCACCATGAACATCAGTAAGCAAAACAAAGCCACCGCCCATATGGCGAAACTCCACAACCCAAGACCCCTCTTGAATTGAGGGCTCTATGATCGCTTCAACCAACAGATTTTCTCGATATAAATTTCGTAATTCATTGAGTGTCATATTCCATCCCTTGCTTTGACCTCACAACATAGACCTTATAAGAATAGACGCTAATTAGGTCTCTGTATTAAGGATGGTCGAAAGTGATGAATGTGCTAACTAATTCCAGAAAAGTATATACCCAAGTAACTTCAAGATGCTTGGGTATAACCAATAGATATAAAAAAACGCCACTTAATAAAGTGACGTTCTTAAATTTCGTTCTAGATTCGTTTTAATTGCCTAGAAGCGTACTTCTACGCCAGCAAACCAACCATCAACCATAACAAACGATTTAGGTGGCCCTGGCTTTGGGTCATCTAACGGATCAGGTTCTTTGTCCGTCTCAAGAGGTTTGTTCAGCTCTGAAGAGAAGAATTTGTCCGAATCAAGGTCGATCACACGATAGCCACCACGAAGTGCTATTTCAGTATCTGCCACTGGAATACGGTACTGAACACCCGCCATCAAATCGGTACTCTTAATACCGTTGCTATCACCAAATTCCATCGTACCAATGATATCAAGCTGAGTATTAGGGACATTGATTTCTGCGTTACCGTAGAAGCTCCAGGTAAACTCATCAAAACTTGTCGTTTTCGAACTGTACGGGTCTTTGTAATGTGAGTTTGCATACTGAGTAAATGTCACACCCGCATCGAAGTTCATCAACTTGTGATCCAACATTGTGTAGTAGAACGT
>NZ_JBFRSN010001364.1:0-432 GCF_041473595.1 Vibrio sp. 10N.222.46.A1 | reverse complement strand
ATAGTAATGAGACTATCTTAGATTTTTTGTCTCAATGGTAAGACTATGTCATAAATAATCATTTTTCGAATCAAGAGTGCGGTACGAGCTAGGTTTTGACGCTAAAAACCGAAAAAGCCACCCGAAGGTGGCTTTTAAATTACACGGGCAGTAAACACCCCATAAGCGAAAATTACGCTTGTGGGCGCATTGCCGGGAACAAGATCACGTCACGGATTGTGTGGGTGTTAGTAAATAGCATCGCTAGACGATCGATACCAATACCTTGACCCGCTGTTGGCGGTAGGCCGTGCTCTAGTGCAGTAATGTAGTCCGCATCGTAGTACATAGCTTCGTCATCACCCGCGTCTTTTGCGTTAACTTGTGCTTTGAAACGCTCGTCTTGGTCTTGTGCATCGTTAAGCTCAGAGAAACCGTTCGCTACTTCACGGC
>NZ_JBFRSN010001363.1:0-607 GCF_041473595.1 Vibrio sp. 10N.222.46.A1 | reverse complement strand
GCTTCAACTGGCAAGCGAGATGAAAGCGCGTGGAGAAACAGGGTCTATCGTGACTTTGCTATGTGATAGCGGTGAACGTTACCTAGACACTTACTTCAATGACGAGTGGGTAAATCTGAATATCGGTGACCTACAACCTTATGCAGCGAAGCTAGAAGCTTTCTCGCAAACGGGTGAACTGGCTTAAGTTCATATAAACCGATAGTTCGAAATAGAAAAGAGCCCTTGATGGGCTCTTTTTTGGTTTATTCTATTCATCAATTTCTAGCGAGAACAAATTATTCTGGCTTCTGCTTCGCTTCAAACGCCGCTAGTTGCTCAGGTGTCGCTTTTGGTTGGTGATTTTGTTTCCACTCATCGTAAGTCATGCCATATACGCGCTCACGAGCGTCATCGATATCCAAGTCTAAGCCTTGTTGTTCAGCTTCTGCTTTGTACCACTTACTAAAACAGTTACGGCAAAAGCCAGCCAAGATCATCAGGTCGATGTTTTGGACATCTTTGTTGTTGTCTAGGTGTGCTAACAGGCGACGAAAGGTTGCTGCATCCAGCTTGTCTTGTTCTTCTTGAGAAAGATCTTTGTATTTAAATTCAGCCACTTTAAGTG
>NZ_JBFRSN010001362.1:0-2826 GCF_041473595.1 Vibrio sp. 10N.222.46.A1 | reverse complement strand
ATACGATAACCATCGCGCCTTCAAACGTCTGTAATGCAAACGTTAGTGCCTGACGCATATCGAGATCCAAGTGGTTGGTTGGTTCATCGAGTAGTAATAGGTTCGGTTTTTGCCATACCAGCAGAGCCAATACCAAACGCGCTTTTTTACCACCGGAGAAGGGGGCCACTTTATCGAGTGCTTTTTCACCTTGGAAGCCAAAGCTACCTAGGTAGTCACGCAGTTGTTGCTCGGTGTGTTTTGGCGCAATCTGCATCATGTGTTGAAGTGGTGTCTCTTCAGGGTGCAGCGTCTCTAATTGGTGCTGTGCAAAGTAACCCATTTTAACGCCTTGCGAATAGCTCAGCTCACCACCTTGCTGTTTCAGTTCGCCAGAAAGCAGTTTAATCAGCGTTGATTTACCAGCACCATTTCGACCAAGTAGACCAATACGGCTGCCCGGCACTAGGTTCAAGCGAATCTTCTCTAGAATCAGATTGTCATCGTAACCCGCCGATACCTCGTCCATCATCATGATTGGGTTTGGTAGTGCGTCTGGTTCTCTAAATTCAAAGCTGAAAGGGTTATCAAACTGAGCGGGCAGTACTTGTTCCATTTTCTCTAGCGCTTTAATACGGCTTTGCGCTTGGCGAGCTTTTGAAGCTTTGTAACGGAAACGGTCAATGTAGCTCTGCATGTGCGACATTTGTTTCTGCTGCTTTTGGTACATCGCTTGTTGCAGAATTAGCTTTTGCGCTCGTTGGGTTTCGAACGACGAGTAGTTACCGGTGTATTCATTGAGCAGTTGATTTTCAACATGCACGATGCGGTTGACGATAGGATCCAAGAAGTCCCTATCGTGTGAGATAAGAACGAGTGTGCCTGGGTAGTTTTGTAACCAGCGCTCTAGCCACATTACAGCGTCTAAATCCAAGTGGTTGGTTGGCTCATCGAGTAACAGTAGGTCACTGCGACACAGTAGGGCTTGCGCTAGGTTCAAACGCATACGCCAACCCCCTGAAAATTGAGTCAGGTTCCATGTCATTTGTTCTTGGCGAAAGCCTAGGCCGTCTAACAACTCAGCCGCGCGTGCTTTGATGCTATAACCACCAATGGTTTCAATCTTGCCATGGATCTCTGCGACTAATGTGCCGTTGTCGGCTTGTTCGGCTTTCTCCAGTTGATCTTCAAGGCCACGGTATTCACGGTCGCCATCAATCACGTATTCAATTGCTGTTCTTTCTAATGCAGGTGTTTCTTGAGCAACCCAAGCCATTTCCCAATGGGCTGGTTTACTGAATGAGCCTGCATCAATAGACAGTTCGTCCTTAATTAGGGCGAACAGCGTAGATTTACCACAGCCATTCTTACCAACCAAACCGATCTTGTCGCCAGGGTGAAAAGTCGCAGATGCTTGGTCGAGGAGTGGCTTACCGCCGCGTAGCAATTGAATATCAGAGAAAGTAATCATAATTGAAATAGCATAGAAATTAGAGGTGAACAGACGCCTGCATAGTAGGCTGAAACCAGATAAAAGTCGATCACAATGCAATTTGCGTTATGATGCCAATAACATATTAGTAACTTTTGCTTAAATTCTTGTGGCCTTGCCACCGTTTAGCCTTCAAAGGAATGTTTCAAAGGAATGAGTAATACTCCCTCGACAGACAACCCCGTGCCAAAGGTGCTGGTCATCTATGCGCACCCAGAGCCGCAAACCTCTATCGCTAACCAGATCATGGTTAAAAAGATAGAGTCGCTTGGGAATGTCAAAGTCCACGATCTCTACGCCATCTATCCTGACTTCTTTATTGATGTGCCTTCTGAGCATGCATTGCTGCTTGAATATGATGTGATCGTGTTCCAACACCCTTTGTTTATGTATTCCTGCCCATCACTACTTAAAGAGTGGTTTGACCGAGTATTAGGCAAGGGTTTTGCGTTTGGTGAGCAAAGTGCGCTTAAAGGTAAACACTGGCGCAGTGTGATTACTACCGGTGGTAAAGAAGAGGCGTTTGGTGCCGCAGGCTATAATAAATATCCATTACAAGAGATTTTGCAACCATTCGAGCTAACTGCTGCTTTGTGTCAGATGCACTGGATATCCCCTTTGGTTTTACACTGGGCACGAAATGTCACCGATATGACGCGTTACCAACACGCAGAAGCGTATCGAAATTGGTTGCGAGACCCGCTACAAGATATAGGAGCGAATGATGGCTCTGACTAACGATTTTCTACAAAGTAGCGTTATATTTTTAGCTGCTGCTGTGGTTGCGGTTCCTATCGCACAGCGCGCTGGATTAGGGTCGGTACTCGGTTACTTATTAGCGGGTGTGGCGATTGGCCCTTGGGGGCTTGGTTTAATCAGTGATGTAGAGGCGATTCTACACTTCTCCGAATTCGGGGTGGTACTGCTGCTCTTCTTGATTGGTCTCGAACTTAATCCGAAAAAACTGTGGCAGATGCGAGCCCCCATTCTAGGACTTGGTGGCGCGCAAGTGCTGATCACCACTCTGATTATTACCGCCATCGCGTGTATGTTTGGTTTAACTTGGCAAACTAGCTTAGTCATCGGCATGGGTTTAGCTTTGTCTTCGACCGCTATTGCGTTGCGTGTTATTGAAGAGCGAGAGCTTGGTGGCAAAGAAGCGGGGCAGTCTGGCTTTGCGGTATTACTTTTCCAAGATATTGCCGTAATCCCTATGTTGGCGATGCTGCCTTTGCTTGCTGGCAATACGGGCGGCAGTTGGGCTGACATGTTGTGGATGCTAGGCGGTGTGATTGGCTTGCTTGTCGGTCACTTCTTGTTGAGACCACTGTTCCGATATGTAGTCATGAGCGGTG
>NZ_JBFRSN010001361.1:0-2509 GCF_041473595.1 Vibrio sp. 10N.222.46.A1 | reverse complement strand
AAAAGTCAAGTAACGAAAGTAAAATCGAACGAGCTAGATACCCTTCCACTGCCCGTTTTAATTGAAATCGACAATAGTTGGAAAGTGCTCACAAAATCAGCGGACGGTTCCTCTCTTTTATATGATCCAGCCACTCAATTGGAGCAGCAGAGTGAGCTTAGTCCGAGTAGTCACTCATCAACGTACAAGGTAATGTTGGTCGCGGATGAAAGACTAAGTAGCAAAGAAGTGAAATTTGGCCTTAGCTGGTTTGCCCCCTCTATTTGGCGTCAAAAGAGCCAAATGCGAGATGTGTTTATTTATGCTATTGCCCTTCAAATATTCGCACTGGTGAGCCCGATGTTGTTTGAAAATGTCATCGACAAAGTGCTAGTCGGTCGCAGCTTGTCCAGTTTACATGTGCTCGCCATAGCGATGCTTGCTCTTGCCATTGCAGAGCCAGCATACAGTTACTTGCGCAATACCGTATTTGGCCACCTCGCAAGTCAAGTAAATGCAGAGCTATCAGGACGCCTTTATCGCCATTTAGTCGGCCTCCCCCTCAATTATTTCAAGCAGCGTCAGACAGGACAAATCATTGCTCGAGTTCGTGAAATGGCGCAAATTCGCCAGTTTTTGACCGGTTCGACGTTGATGTTATTGCTCGATCTCATTTTTGTTACCGTCTTTCTTGCTGTTATGTTCCATTATGCCAAGACTCTGACTTGGCTAGTAATCGGCTCACTTTTTATCTATTTCTTACTTTGGCTTATTGCTGGTCCAATCATAAGAAAAAAAGTGGAATCAGAATACGAATCGGATGCCGATGCCACGACCTTTCTAACGGAAGCAGTAACAGGCATTGAAACCATTAAAACCACAGCGACTGAACATCGATTTTTACATCAATGGCAACATATCCTCAGCCAACAACTAAACCGTAGCTTTGATGCTCAAAAATCAGGACTCATTGCAGGGCAAGGCATCGGGCTGATACAGAAACTGACTGCGGCACTGCTCCTGTGGTGGGGAGTCAGCGAAGTACTTAACGGTGAGCTCACACCCGGACAATTGGTGGCCTTCAATATGTTGGCCGGCCACGTGACTCAGCCGGTACTTCGACTTGCGCAAATTTGGCAAGACTTCCAACATACTCTTATTGCACTAAAGCGAGTGGGCGATATTCTTGATGAACCAAAAGAAAATGGTAAACAAGGGTTAGCTTCTGTTCCTGAACTCAATGGAGGCATCGAATTTAGTAACATTCGCTTTCGTTATCACGAAGACTCTCCCGAAGTGTTGGCCAACTTATCGTTAGAAATAAAACCGGGCCAGTTTATCGGCATCACCGGGCCATCAGGCTCAGGAAAAAGTACCATCACCCGGCTATTGCAACGTTTGTATGTCCCTCAACATGGTCAAGTATTGGTAGACGGTATGGATCTCGCGATAGCCGACCCAATTTCGCTACGTCGCAACATGAGTGTGGTATTACAAGAAAGTATTCTTTTTTCTGGGAGCGTTGCAGAGAATATCCGCCTAAGTCAGCCTCAAGCTACTGATGAGGAAATACGCAATGCTGCGCAGCTTGCCGGTGCTTTGGAATTCATTGAAGGACTTCCCCACGGGTTTAATCAGCCCGTTGGGGAAAAAGGGGGCTCTCTATCTGGCGGCCAGCGTCAACGTATTGCGTTAGCAAGAGCCCTACTCGTTAACCCTAGGATTTTACTGCTTGATGAAGCAACGTCAGCACTCGATTACAACTCTGAAGCTGCCATCATGAGCAACATGAAAGAGATTTGTAGAGATAGAACCGTAATTAGCATCGCACACCGCCTTAACACCATTCGTCATGCGGATAATATTCTTGTTCTTGATAAAGGCCAAGTTTGTGAAAGTGGGACTCACGATGAACTGGTTGAGAAGGAAGGTCTTTATGCAAAATTATGGAAGCAACAAATTGGCGGCTGATTTATAAATTGAAATCTACGTTGTTATAAGAAATATGGATGGTGTGAGCTTTAACCATTGACATTCACTCAACCCAAAAAGTGTGTGTTGACACACTTTTTGAGCCTTTATTATGTCTTCTCGAAAATCAAAAAACGGCTTTTTCACCTTGGAACGGCGTTGTTGCCTAAATCAGTTGAACCTTTTTCGAGTCTTGCGATCTGATCCTTTATGATGGTTAGAGCGGTGGTGACATGGGTAAGGCAAAAAAGAAGATAACTAACTGGGCGGAGTACAATAAGGCTCTGTGCAAACGGGGCTCGGTTACGTTCTGGATAGATGATTCAGCCGTAGATGCATGGCGATGCAAAGCCCATCATGGTAAGCGTGGTAGAGGCTTCCAGTACTCTGATACAGCGATTGAAACTGCATTGATGATTAAGGGGATATTCTCTCTACCATTGCGGGCTCTTCAAGGTTTTATCGACTCTATCTTTGAGCTACTAGAGGTTCCACTGACGCCCCCTGACTACACGTGTATCAGCAAACGCTCGAAGACAGTTCAGGTCAAATATCGTAA
>NZ_JBFRSN010001360.1:0-699 GCF_041473595.1 Vibrio sp. 10N.222.46.A1 | reverse complement strand
CCGCATAAGTCCTATAAACATAAATTGGATAAGCACAAGCTATTGGCGTTAGATCTCGATGGTACCGTTCTCAGTTCGCAGCACACGATTAGTCAAGAGTTAGTCGAAGCCATCAAGCAAGTCGCTCAACACACTCATGTGGTTATCGTTACGGGTCGCCATCATGTCGCTGCAAAACCTTATTACGATCAGCTTGGTTTATCGACTCCAATAATTTGTTGCAATGGCACTTACATCTTTGATTACCAGAACGATACGGTCATTCAAGAAAACGCAATCGACAAAGAAATTGCGGCTGAGTTTATCACCCTATCTCAAGCTCATGATCTGAAAATGGTGATGTATGTGCGTGATGCAATGCTCTACTCGAGAGCACGCCCTATTGAATACATGGAAGCGCTACTGACGTGGTCTCAAACCTTTCCAGAAAGCCAGCGACCAAACATTCAAAAGGTCGACGACTTCCAACATGAAGCACAAATTTCAGAGTATGTGTGGAAGTTTGTCGTTGAAGGTGAAGTAAACACATTCGCAGAGATTCCTTTTGTGAAAGAGAACTTCAACGGCGAACGATCTTGGATTGATCGTGTCGATTTCGCAGCAACAGGTAATAGCAAAGGTAATGCATTGACTCGCTACATTGAGCCGCTCGGTATCAGCCTAGAGCAGTGTGTCGCGATTGGTGATAACCACAATGAC
>NZ_JBFRSN010001359.1:0-2868 GCF_041473595.1 Vibrio sp. 10N.222.46.A1 | reverse complement strand
AAGAGATACAGCTCAATTTTTTGTTCAGCACTCGCGGTGGCACTGATGTTATCGAGTACAGCATGAAATTCCCCTAACAAGCCTCTGTCTCGTGCTAGTCCATACACTTGGCTGGCTTTAACAAGGTTAACAAAGCTTGTGTGGTACGTTTCGATATCTTCACGCAAATGCGTACTGTTGGCCAAACCCAGACCATTCAGCACAGCATTAAGCTCAGATTCAGACGCTAAGAATTTTTTGTAATTTACGTCGAACTTGTCGAGGTATTTCAGATCACTGCGAAGTAAGAAATCTTTCTCGTTACGACGAAGGTTTAGCAGTCGCACTTCAAGTTCTTTGGTAATTTGTTTGGCTTCGCTCATTTTAGCGGTGGTGTCCGCAAATTGAGATGTGGTAAACAACAATGAAATCATGCCGAAGATGGAGAACACCCCCAACGAATAGAGCTTTTTCTTTATATTCATATACATGGCTCGTCTTTACTAAATTAACTATAAGTATCTAATTGATCGCATCAAAGCATGGATATATGGCTAGTGCGATCGAGTTATTGTTATGATTTTTTATCAGTAATGGGGTTGAGTTTTTGCAGCGGCCCTGCCCGCCAGTAGTGACATCATCAATACATTCAAACAAAGAAGACCCAACCCATTAACGACAGATTAATCAATAACACATTTTCGCTACATGTACATTAATAGAATTATAAAACTGAGAGACAGATATTTGACGGGGTATAAATAGCTGAACGCCTTGCTATTAAGGCTTTGAATTAAAACAGTTTGGGCAATTATTGATCTGACGGCTGTGAATGACATTTTTTTGGCTCATCAGCGGAGCAAGAACGAAGAGCAATATTGGGAGGTTTTGACTTGTTTTTTAAACGGTGAGTCCATCGATTGGTGATTGTATAGTCGATCGAAAACGGCGAAAAAATGGACCTACTCAATTCGAGTCAGGTCCATTTTTAGATTTCTTAATCAATCGCTTTGTAGCTAATAAGTTAGGGTTCGAACTTAAGGCTGACTAAAACGCTTTTACCATCTTAGATAGGCACTTTAGTAATACCGCTTTCTCATCTTCTTCGATGTCTTGCGTTAATTCATTAACTAGGCTCAAGTGAAGCTGATTGTGGTGAACGTGAATCTTCTGCCCTTCATCAGTTAGAGCAACCACGATTGCACGACGGTCCGTTGGGTGTTCATGGCGTTCGATCAATTCGGCTTTAACCAGCTTTTCGATTTGAACGGTCAATGTACCCGTGGTGATGCCCAGCTTTTCAGCGAGCTCTTTCATTCTTAACGCGCCATGCATACCAAGTACTTCAATGGTGTGTACTTGAGCCAGGGAGTAACCCGTCTCTTTGACTACAGACTGTTCCCACGAAGACATTTTATCGTAGAACTCAGTCAGTATTTGGTTAAGCTGTTCTATATTTCGCATGGTCGTTTGAATGCACTTCAAGAGTAAGATGATTAATCTTATCAAACTTGGCGAGCATTTGTTTATATTCAGAGACGGTTTTATCACTGTTTGATTCAAGAGTAATCGCTGCCGAATAGTGATGTCCACTCACCTTCCACATATGGAAATCGGTGACAGACGCATAAGGCGTTAAGGTTTCGGTCACTGAGTCACGATAATCTTGGTCGATATTCTCATCAAGTAGGATTGGGCTGGTTTGTTTCATCAGGTTCATCGTCCACTTAGCAATCACGAATGCGCCAACCATTCCCATTGCTGCATCTAACCAGTTCCAACCGTAAAACTTACCAAACAGCAGCGCAACAATCGCAAGCAGCGAAGTTAGAGTATCCGCCAACACATGCATGTAGGCTGCGCGTAGGTTGTGATCATGATGGTGTCCGTGATGCTCGCCATGTTTATGACCATGGTCGCTGTCGTGCTCATGGCTATGTGAATGACCGTGATTCTTACTATGATTGTTACTATGATCGTGGCCATGCTCGTGTCCGTGATCATGATGGTGATCGCCAAGTAAAAACATACTCACCACATTCACAGTTAAACCAATACAAGCAACGATGATCGCTTCATTGAACTGAATCGCTTGTGGGTTAAAGAAGCGATGCACTGATTCCACGAGCATCAACAATGCCACAATCCCCAATGCAATCGCGCTGGTGTAGCCCCCTAACACGCTGACTTTGCCGGTACCGAAAGAGAAACGTTCGCTCTCGGCATGTTTCTTCGCATATCGGTATGCAAACAAAGTGATACCAAACGCTGCAGCATGCGTCCCCATGTGCCAACCATCGGCAAGCAATGCCATAGAGCCATAAATAGTGCCCGCAACAATTTCGACAACCATGGTAACGACGGTCAATAACAGGACATAGAACGTGCGTTTCTCACCTTGGCTGTTATGTGAAGAAAAGTGGTGTTGGTGACGTGTTGGAAAACTCAAAATGGCGTCCTTAGCTGATGTTTGTGGTTAGATTATCGTTTTTAATAAAAGCCCTTTGATTGACAAGTAATTTGACAATCAAAGTAATTAGTTGAAATTTAGTTTGATTATCAAAGTTTGTCAACGGCGAATTTGGTTTTCGAAATGGGACGAAAATGAATAAGGCTCACTTAATCAAGAAATAAACTCTGGGGCAGGTCTCTGATTTTGAGTAAAACACTAGCCCTGATCACGGCTCCACTATTCCTCTAAGTAACTAGAATTCATACCCAGTAGTCCTCTGAGTTAATACAAAATTGGTATTTTCTTTCTAAACAAATAGAAACTAAAGAAAGGACATTACCTTGACTAAATTAACCAAAACCGTGTTAGCAATGAGCGCACTCAGCGTTGCTCAAGGCGTCGCTGCGGCAGACCAACCGAACATTCTTGCTATCTGG
>NZ_JBFRSN010001358.1:0-238 GCF_041473595.1 Vibrio sp. 10N.222.46.A1 | reverse complement strand
TTCAATTTAAGATTTTGTGACTCAACGAATACTGACTTCAAAACTAATATTTACCGAAGTAAACATGTAATTCTAAAGCTATTACCCCTCTCTTCTTAAATAAATAGGAACAGAGTGGTAATGAATTGACTGTGCCGAATAACTACAAGTAGTTAAACGTATTGGTCACTCAGTTCATTGAAATCAATTTTGTTACCGAAGTAACTGTTACTACCTAAGTAATAACGTTTTGATATTC
>NZ_JBFRSN010001357.1:0-1122 GCF_041473595.1 Vibrio sp. 10N.222.46.A1 | reverse complement strand
ACGTGTGAAGGTACGGCTCAGCTCTTTATTGATAAGCTAAAAACGCGCATGATGGCTTCAACAATAAAGGGGTGGATCGCCAGAATGTTGTTTTCTGAGCTATTTACTGAATTAAAAACCTTGAACCCCGACCAGTATAACGGCGCAAGTTTGTTAGGATTGCGCGGCATTGTCATTAAAAGCCATGGAAGTGCTGATGTGTCTGCAGTCGTCAACGCGATTGGTGAGGCAGTACACGAGGTCAAACGACAAGTCCCCAGTCGCATTAGCGATCGTTTGGAAGCGGTTTTACTCGAGAGGCATTATTAGTCTTCATGTATAGCAAAATTTTAGGTACTGGCAGCTACTTGCCATCTCAGGTGCGTACTAACGCAGACTTAGAGAAAATGGTAGAGACTAGCGATGAGTGGATCGTGGCTAGAACAGGTATTAAAGAGCGTCGTATTTCAGCGGAAAACGAAACCGTTGCGGATATGGCGTTTTACGCTGCTGAGAATGCCATTGAAATGGCAGGTATCGACAAAGAAGATATTGATTTAATCATCGTTGCGACAACCAGCAGTAGCCACACATTTCCGTCTTCGGCATGTCAGGTACAAGGCAAGCTTGGTATCAAAGGCTGCCCTGCGTTTGATTTGGCTGCGGCGTGTTCTGGTTTTGTCTACGCACTGTCTGTTGCTGATCAACACATCAAGACTGGCATGTGTAAGAACGTTTTGGTAATCGGTGCGGATGCACTGTCAAAAACCTGTGATCCGACTGACCGCTCTACTATCATCTTATTTGGTGATGCTGCAGGTGCGGTGGTTGTTGGCGCAAGCGAAGAGCCAGGTATTTTGTCTACTCACATATACTCTGATGGTAAATATGGTGAGCTTCTAAGCCTAGAAGTTCCAGAGCGTGGCGGTGATGCCGACAAATGGTTGCACATGGCGGGCAACGAAGTATTTAAAGTGGCGGTAACTCAGCTTTCTAAGCTTGTGAAAGACACATTAGCGGCGAACAATATGGATAAGTCAGAGCTTGATTGGTTAGTTCCACATCAAGCGAACTACCGCATTATTTCGGCAACCGCTAAAAAGCTGACGATGTCGCTTGATCAAGTTGTGATTACTCTTGATA
>NZ_JBFRSN010001356.1:0-456 GCF_041473595.1 Vibrio sp. 10N.222.46.A1 | reverse complement strand
CAATCATGCGTTGAAGCAGCAAATCATCACACACATTGAACAAGGAAAACCTTGCCTAGCCGAATGTGGTGGCATGCTATACCTCAACAAAGCATTGACTGATACAGAAAGCCAAACAGAAAACATGGTTGGCGCGTTAAATGCCAAAGCGACTATGCAGAAAAAGCTAGCCGCGCTAGGGATCCTAGAAGCTAATTTCAATGGTCAAATGCTGCGTGGTCATACTTTCCATTATTCAAAAACAGACAGTAAAGAAACCGTACTAACTCAGCCTGAATCTCAATATGGTAGGCCAACCGATCCTGTTTGGATAAAACAAAGCACCATCGCTTCTTATGCACATTGGTACTTCCCGTATAACCCTGATTTGGTAGCGAAAATATTCAAAGGAGCACTTTATTAAGTATGGGCGAAAAAATACGCCTTGAACGCTTTCAATAGGGCGTGTTGATCTTT
>NZ_JBFRSN010001355.1:0-297 GCF_041473595.1 Vibrio sp. 10N.222.46.A1 | reverse complement strand
TTCTTGGTCAGAACTCACTGTCATTACTGGTGGGAAGACCAATTGATAAGGTTCAGTAATCGGCGAGTTAGGGCTATCCGCATCAATAGCACCAACCGGAACATTCACTACAATTGGGGCATAGTCCATACAGTCAGAGTTAGAACCAGTTAAAGACAATTGATAACTGCCTTCATCGTCCGTGATACTACTTGGCTCTCCCTCATCCAATACACCATTATAATTGATGTCTAGAAACGCGGTTGCACCGGAAATATACCCGTCAATGGCAACACCTTGTAAGGTTTTTGTTTGAGG
>NZ_JBFRSN010001354.1:0-774 GCF_041473595.1 Vibrio sp. 10N.222.46.A1 | reverse complement strand
GTCTGCGAGAGAGAGCAGTTCTTTTGCTGAATTGGCGTCACGGTAAGTTGCGTACACCTTGTGATTACCTTTCAAGTATTGTTGAGTCAGACTTAAGCCAATGCCGCGGTTCGCTCCAGTAATAAAAATAACGCTCATGGTGATTCCTTTTCAGTTCAATTAGTTAAGTTTGATGGCTTAACACGAGAAAATCAACGCTCCACCAACTGGCTATTAGCATTCCTACAAAAATCATTACTGCTGCCATCGAGCCGCAGATCACACCACAGATGAGTATTACGTTTTTCATTGTTGTCTCTGGAACTAATTAAAGGTAATGATAATTATTATTATTAATTAGGGTTGTCGCCAAGTCTGAGACTGTTATGATTTTGAGAAAGATACGCAATTTACTTGATTATGATTCCTTTAATTTACCACCCAATCTATTCGCAGTTACCTTTACCAGAAGGTCATCGTTACCCAATCAACAAATATCTGTTGTTACACAGTGCTGTTGAGGCGCTAATGGATAGCGATCCACAATGGGGTAATGCATTCGAAATGTTCCAGCCAATGCCTGTTTCGGTAGAACAAGTAAAGCAGGTACACGATGGTGAATATGTCGATTTGCTAGTTTCTGGAAATTTGCCAGCAGCAAAAATGAGACGTATCGGCTTTCCGTGGAGTGAACAGCTTATAGAAAGGACACTCTATTCAAGTGGTGGAACCTGCTTGGCCGCTGAAATGGCCATCGAGAGTGGTTTAGCGATTCATCTCAGCGGTGGCTATCAT
>NZ_JBFRSN010001353.1:0-256 GCF_041473595.1 Vibrio sp. 10N.222.46.A1 | reverse complement strand
TGGTTAAGTCGAGGATCTAAGGAAGGCACTCGGGCTTTGGAGTACCATATTTCCAATTTTCACCCAGATGTAAAAAAACAGCTGATTGAGAAATACGTCACGGATCTTGATGAAGCGGAATATCTATTAACTGCATCAGAACCTAACGAAACTTCGACGTCAGTAGGGCACGTTGATATTGGTAGCGGGCAAACTAACCAGCAGGTTGCTAGTCGAACTTCTCGCAATGCCGATAGCAATGTCACAGAGATTTCGA
>NZ_JBFRSN010001352.1:0-2146 GCF_041473595.1 Vibrio sp. 10N.222.46.A1 | reverse complement strand
CGGCTGAAAAGTCTTTTACTGGCAAGATACAATCATCGGAAACGGCTGGCGTTGCGTTTCGTGTGCCTGGCACTATTCAAAATATGATGGTCTCTGTTGGTGATTCAGTAAAGAAAGGCCAACCCCTTGCGCAACTAGACCCTCATGACTATCAAGTCGCGTTAGAAGAGTTACAAGCACGAGCCCTTGAAGCTAAATCTGCACACAAATTGGCGACATCCGAACTTGTACGAGTAAAACAAGCCATCGCTGATAATGCGATTGCCGATGTTAACCTAGACCGTGCAATCAGCGGGTACGAGCGAAGTGAAGCGGCGGTTAAAGTCGTAGAACAGAATATACGCCGTGCGAAAGATTCGATTCGTTATACCCAATTGCTCGCCCCTTTCGATGGTGTGGTTGCGGCATCAAATTTTGACCAGTACGAACAAGTAATGCCGGGCATCTCGGTGTTCACAATCCACAATCCAGATAAACTTGAAGTTAAAATTCAAGTACCTGAAAATTTGATTCATGAGTTCAAACCAAATCAAACTTCTGTCATAGATTGGTATGGTTCAGAGACTAAACTAGTTGGTTATGCCGCTGAAATTTCGACGTCACCTCACCCAATCAAGCAGACCTATGCGGTTACTTACCATGTCGACTCCACTGACAAATCGGTATTACCTGGAAAAGCGGTCACATTGACGACTCAACTTGGAGAAGCGAGCAGTAATTTCTGTTTGCCCTATTCTGCGTTAGTCAACCAAACGGGTATCGAGCAAGTATTCACTGTTAAAAATGAACAAGCTCATGGCGTGACCGTGGATGTGATTTCTATGTCCAAAAACACCGTGTGTGTTGAATCGACGCTCAATGATGGCGACTTCGTGGTCGTGAGTGGCGCGCAATACGTGGTGGAAGGACAGTACTTCTCCAATATTCAAGTTAAAAGCCTGTAGGTGAACCATGATGAATCTAGCTGATTTTGCAATCAAACAACGCACCTTCATCCTGTTTTTCACTGCACTGAGTGTCATCGCAGGCCTGTTTTCTTATTTTGAGCTTGGAAAACTTGAAGACCCAAGCTTCACCATAAAGACGGCCGTCGTTGTAACGCTCTACCCTGGCGCTTCTGCGGAAGAAGTGGAACAACAAGTCACCGACACCGTCGAAACCAAACTCCAAGAAATGGCGACACTTAATCGGCTTCGATCTTTATCGCGCCCCGGCATGTCGATGGTATTTGTCGACCTAAAAGAGTCTCTTAATTCAAAAGCACTTCCTCAAGAGTGGGACTTATTACGCCGTAAAGTGTCTGATATGAAGTTATTGCTACCTTCAACTGCACAGATCAGTGTCGTACAAGACGAATTCTCTGAAGTCTACGGCATGCTTTTCTCTATCCACAGTAAAGATGCATCGCCAGCTGAACTAAGACGTTACGCAGAAGAACTCCAACGCAGAATTAAAACCGTCGATGGTATTAAGAAGATTGAACTGCATGGTGTTCAACCACGCGTTGTTCATATCGATATCCCAGATGAAAGGTTGGCGCAATACGGCCTATCTATCACACAAGTTTGGTCGCAGTTGAATACGCAAAACATGACGTTTGATGCGGGTAAGTTTTCAGTAGGTACTGAGCGAATCCGAGTTCAACAGTCGAGTGAGTTCAGTTCGTTAGACGACATCAAAAACCTGATGATCAAAGGCGGCGTAAGTGAATTGGGAACCAGTTTAATTCGCTTAGGCGATATCGCTGACATCACAATGGGTTACCAAGAGCCAATGATGACAGAAAACCGCTACAACGGCGTACCTGCAGTCACATTAGCGATGAGCCCAGTCACCGGTGTTAACGTGGTATCACTTGGCGATGAAATCAATCAGATCGTCAACGATTTTCAAACAACCTTACCACTAGGTGTTGATATTGCGACAGTTGCTAATCAACCTGAAGAAGTTCAGAAATCGATCGACAACTTCGTAAGTAACTTATTAGAAAGTGTCGCGATTGTATTTATCGTCTTGTCGGTATTCATGGGATTAAAAAGTGCAACCATCGTCGGTTCGAGCCTCCTGCTGACTATCTTGTTGACGCTTATCTACATGAACATGACTTCGATTGACTTACACCGAGTTTCTCTAGGTACCTTCATTC
>NZ_JBFRSN010001351.1:0-935 GCF_041473595.1 Vibrio sp. 10N.222.46.A1 | reverse complement strand
TGAGGTACATATTGCAGTGTCATCGAGCGGTCACCGCGAACATCGACATTAAACACCTGAATATTCGGCTCAAGGTTGCTTAGATTGTACTGCGCCGCAAGCTTTTCACGAATTAAGCGATAGCCCGGATCGTCGTGAATAGCGCTTATCTCAATGGTGTTTTTGCGGTCGTCGTCGAGAACAGAGAACAACTTAAAGTCTCGAATGATTTTTGGTGAAAGGTATTGGCTGATAAAGCTTTCATCTTTGAAATTGTGCATGGCAAAGTGCACCGCCTCTAACCAATCACTTCCGGCTAACTCAGGGAACCATTCTTTGTCTTCATCGGTTGGTTCTTCACAGATACGTCGAATGTCTCTAAACATTGCAAAGCCAAGCGCATAAGGGTTTATCCCACTGAAATAAGGGCTGTTGTAGGCGGGTTGTGCGACCACGCTGGTGTGGCTGTGTAGGAATTCTAAGATAAACTTATCACTCACCAAGCCTTCGTCGTAAAGATGGTTAAGAATGGTGTAATGCCAGAAGGTTGCCCAGCCTTCGTTCATTACTTGAGTTTGTTTCTGAGGATAGAAGTATTGACTTACCTTGCGAACAATACGAACACACTCTCGTTGCCAAGGTTCAAGCAGTGGGGCGTTCTTTTCAATAAAGTAGAGAATGTTTTCTTGAGGCTCACTAGGGAAACGTATCTTGGTTTCTTCTTCCTTGCTTTTATTTTGGGGAACGGTCCTCCACAGCTCATTCACTTGAGATTGCAGGTAAGCTTCACGTTCTTCTTGTCTTGCGGTTTCTTCCGCAATGGAAATCTTCTCTGGGCGTTTGTATCTGTCTACGCCGTAGTTCATGAGAGCATGACAAGAATCGAGAAGTTTCTCGACTTCAGCCACACCATACTTTTCTTCGCAATCGGTAATGTATTTTTTCGCGAACAATAG
>NZ_JBFRSN010001350.1:0-1210 GCF_041473595.1 Vibrio sp. 10N.222.46.A1 | reverse complement strand
CTCGTTTGTATTTCAATTACATTCCCTAGGCAGATAACTAGTATCAATGCTGTTGCTAGACCTCTTGCACTCCGGAAAACGCTATACTTTGTTGATGCTAGTAGTAACAACAGCATCAATGGTGCCCAAACCCAATGAGGCATCACAGGCCAGAAGCTGGCAGACACAACTGTCGCAGCAAATGAAATCAAGAACCAAGTGTTAAACAAGAGAGTAGCTTCCTCCTATGCCAAGAAAGTTTATCAAACGATTTATGCCTGACCATGAGCTAATCAAGCGTCAGAAAGCATTGAAAGTTTTTGGCAATGTTTTGTACAACCCCAACTTATGGTGCCTTAATCGTCGCTCTGCGGCAGGCGCATTCGCTGTTGGGTTATTCATGGCGTTTGTCCCTCTACCAAGCCAAATGATTATGTCTGCAGGCCTTGCTGTCGCATGTGGCGTTAACCTACCTTTGGCTGTCGCACTTGTTTGGATCAGTAACCCGGTCACTATGCCCGTTCTCTTCTACTTTGCTTATAAAGTCGGGGCGTTTGTTATGCATGTACCACCTCAAGCCTTCCATTTCGAATTGTCTTGGGACTTCATCTTGGCGCAAATGAATACAATCGGGCCTCCTTTCTTACTGGGTTGCCTGATTTGTGGCGTGGTTTCAGCAATGATTGGCTACTTTGGTATTCGCGGGTTATGGCGTTACTCAGTAGTAAGAAGTTGGAAGAAGCGTCAAGCAAGGTACTGACAACTTTTCCTTGTCGTTCAATCTATCCTTGTATGCGCTTCACTTAAACCGCACACAAGTTAAAGTCAGATGAACCGCAGAACTCTGCAATATTGGGATGTAACCACAGTCGTAAAGAATGCAGATTGAATTCAAAAAAAAGGATCCCATCAGGGATCCTTTTTTGTGTATGCCATTTGTCTATCATGCTACATGAAGTATTACTAAGCGCATTACTTCGAGCTAAGCACCGAGGCAGGGTTTAACTTGGCTGCTCGTGATGCTGGGTACCATGTCGCCAATAGGCTCAATACAATCGCTGTACCGGAAACCACAACAACATCCGTCATATCGAGTTGTGATGGCAAGAAGTCGACAAAATAGATGTCACCGGACAAGAACTGGTGATCAACTAGCCTTTCAAGCCCTTTGATAAGTGTCGTGAGATTAAGCGCCACTAACACGCCTATTACACTGCCCACCAAACTACCT
>NZ_JBFRSN010001349.1:0-811 GCF_041473595.1 Vibrio sp. 10N.222.46.A1 | reverse complement strand
TTTAATAGCTTCAGGGACTCTCCATTTGAACCATCGTAGCCTGCTCGTTGAATATCTTCTTTCATTACCTGCATCGTGCTCGTAAGGTTTTGCAGCAGCAATAGCTCAATGCCTTTGTCTTTGGCTATTCTGTGCCCCGTCATAAATACGCTGCCGATAATAGCAATCGCGAATACACCAATAACGGAGGTGACCATCAGTTCAATGAGAGATGCGCCCTTTTGCTTTCGCAAGCTTCTGCTGCGGGCCTTAGCAAGCATAGTAACCATACTGAGCGCCTGATTCGCCGCACACTTTAATTCGCCCCGGAGGGCTAGATAGTTTAATCAAAAGCCGGTCGGTTGAAGCTCTTTTAGGAGCCAAGTAAATCGTACCTCTGGCAGGCCTTCCTCTTACACTTTCAAAGCTGATTTTTGAGCCTGTATAGTTATGAGAAAACGATAAATCTCGAAACGGTTCTCCCGACAACATCAGCAATGTATCACCAGACAGATCTTCCGTAGGCTTCAACCATACTGTCCACTCCCCCGTAGATTGCTCTTCATTTTTAGCCGTCGAGAAATGTACCCAGAGTTTTTGATTTCTTTTCACAGACTCAGACTTTGCCTGTACTAAGAAACCATTCAACTCCCCAGCAAGGCGCTGTATCTTGACTGTTTGGGTGACTGAACTAAAACTCGGAGCAGCCGTCGCTACCAATATCGACAGTATCGACACCGTTATTAACAGCTCTAATAAAGTAAACCCGCGAGTCATTTCCCAAATTCCTATGTAATCAGGTGCGTAAGCATATTTAATCTTGCACCGATGC
>NZ_JBFRSN010001348.1:0-2588 GCF_041473595.1 Vibrio sp. 10N.222.46.A1 | reverse complement strand
ATCTCTATCTTAGCTTGTATCAGTCTAGATAGAGTGTTTCTTTAAGTTAAGCTGCCATTGGAACCAATACCAGCGTACCAAAGATAACCGTGATAAGACCACAGATTACTGGAACAGAAGTACGTTTTACAACTTCAAACGGGCTGATTTTACCCATACCCGATGTCGCAACAATTACGCCAGATACTGGAGAAATGGTACGGCCTAGGTTAGATGCTTGAAGCATAGGGATGATTAGGAACGCTGGGTTCAAGCCCATTTTCGCCGCTAGTGATGGAGCCAGTTCTACGAATGCATAGAAAGGCGCGTTACCAGAACCTGTCGCGATAGCTGCAGCAACCGTTAAACCTGTTAGGATAAGCATTAATGCGATACCGCCTGCGCCTGCCGATTCAGCAAGACCGATTAGGTTATCAATTGCACCGATAGACATTAGACCTTGAGCAAATACGCCCGCCGCAACCAACAACATTACCACGCCTTTGAACGCGTCAGCCATGCCTTGGTAGCAAGAATCTAAGTCTTCTAATGTTTTCTCGCCGTCAAACTTCTTAACAACGTAATCGATAACTGCGCCCACGAAGATAGAACCTACAACAATGGTGTAGATATCAAGTGAAAGCCCTGGAATCGTGCGGCCGTTGAATAGGAAAACGCCGATGATAGGTAGGAATGGCAGTGCAGCGTAGAAAGCCGGTGCTGTTGTTTCGATTTCAGAAACGTCTACTTTTTCCATTGGCGTGTTTTCTTTTTTATCTAGGTATTTGTTCCAGAAGAAAGCCGCGCCAGCCATCACGATGATTGCACAGATAGAAACAGGCAATACTGTTTGAACAGCAAACACATCAAGAGACATGCCTGATTTTTCAGCTGCGATAACCACATCACCAGAGGTTGGTGAAAGAATGATTGCTGCAGGTGATGCACAAACGGCAACCGCTGCTGGGCGTGAAATACCCATCGCCGTCATCATTGGGAATAGGGTCGCCATCAGTAACACACCAAGGCCTGTTGCAGAACTTACTGCTAGAGACATTAGACACGCTACGATGTAAGCCGCAACAAGAAGTACATAGGGAGATTTAATAGCAGCAAGCGGTTTAGAGAACTGTTTCACTACTACGTTGTTAGCACCAATGTGCGTCATGTAAGAAGCAAAACCACAAAGAAGCATGATTTGCATGCCTAGGCCGCCTCCACGGTACTGAAGCATGTACTTAACAAATTCGAGTGAGTCGGTAACCATGTTACCTGTTGAGGCGACTTTAGCTGGTAAGACTGTGTGACCAATAAGGCCAGTAATAAGAAGTAGGGCAAGGCCAGCAGTTAGTAATACGCCTGCCGCTTTATAGCCTTTCACAATAAAGTAACCAACAGCGATGGTAATTACTAATCCGATCAAGAGCTCTAACATAGAAATCTCCACAAAGTTTAAAAAATATAAGAAAGTGTTTCAGAATATGACAATGAATGTACAGAAAACTGCACTGTGGCACGAGGCATAGTTGAGGTTGGTATGATCTAAGACAAACATTTTTTTCTATGTTAATTGTGGTTGTAAATATTGATTAACTACTGTTGTTTGGGTGTTAATAAACAAAATTTGTGACTCCCTAGAATATAACTTGGATCACCTTTGCTTGTTTTAGTTTCATATGACAGGAAGGGTTGGATAACTTTAGCCGTTGATGTGCAAATGGTGATAATAGCGAGAAAAAGAGAGTTATGTGGGGCAAGAGACGAACGGGCGATTTGATGTGGGGAGCACAATCAAAGTGTTACAGCCTTATGATGTTTTAGAGTGGTTTTAATGCTATCGAGCACTACGCGTTGAAGCCTGGAGGGAGATTTAATTCTCGGTGATCAAATCACACAACGCGTATCTGGTGTGTGATTTGGTATTAAAGGCGAAAGAAGCTCTAAGTGTGGAAGAGCTTCTTTGGTGCATTCGTTTAGGTAAACCAAAGCCTATAGTATTGCTTACCTTTGGCGTCTTGCGACCAAAGTAAATCGGTAATCGTTAGACGTGAAGTAGTTACGGCTGTATTCAAACACCGTGTTATTGGCAAGGTAACCGCGAGTACGTTTTTCAATGATAGGCTGAGCTGGGTCAATACCTAGCTGTTTCGCAACATCTTCAGGCGGAAGAATCGGTACCAATTCCTGCTCACTTCTATCAATCACCATGCCTTTGGTGTTCTCAATAAAGTCGTACTTTGATGTCTGCATCACTTGATAGGTGAGATCTGGGAATAGGGCAACAGGTAACCAAGTTTCTTCAACCGTGATTGGATTGTTGTCTATGAAACGAACACGTTTTACGTAGAAAACCAATTCGCCTTCTTTGATATCTAAATGTTCAGACATCGCCAAAGAACACGGCTTCATTTCGAAGGCCAGAACTTCACTGTGTGTAACCACATCCAAATGCGCCCACTTTTCTTGAAAGCTCGACTGTTTGTAGATGTCGTAATTGATCTTGTTCTCTTTGACGTAAGTGCCGCTGCCTTGAACGCTTTCAAGCTCATCGTTTTCGATCAGTAGTTTCAACGCTTGCCTAACCGTCACACGGCTTACCGAGAATACTT
>NZ_JBFRSN010001347.1:0-770 GCF_041473595.1 Vibrio sp. 10N.222.46.A1 | reverse complement strand
GTGCTATCGCTAAGGTGAACGCACAACATATAGTGTTTTTTTTGATATTTAAGTAGGAGGTGAAAATGACAATGTTTGAGATGTAAAAAAGCCTACACAAGGTAGGCTTTTTTATCTGTATCATGCACGTTGTAATAAGCAAAGTTTAGAGTCTTCTCCTACAAAGTCTTAAAACTTCTGGACAACAATTATGATGACTTGTTTCAAGGCGAATCATATCAAAGTCCACGCAAAAAACAATGTGCTCCATTTATATAAAATAGAGAGTACAGTTCATGATGAACAAAATTAGTATTTTGTTAGACGTAGCTGAGAGAGTATTAGCAATTATCCACTTCTTAGTATCTGAAGATTTTGAATTACCGACCGCTATCATTCAGATTTTCACTAAATTAGCTGCGTAAATTTGTGGTAAACAGCCCGTCAACGGGCTGTTTATAAAAACGTTTTTGAGGACAAGTGTATTCTGTTAAACGATCTTAAGTGCGTGGTGGCGCGTGAGCTGTTTGTGTAGCGAGTCTTTTAGCGCCATGCGTTCTACTTTGAGGTTGTGCATGCTGTCGTCATCGATAGGGCTGCCAGAGATTTCTAGCTGACGGATGTCGTAGTCGAGTTGGTGGTATTTCTGCATGTCTGCTTTGAATTTTTCGTCGTCGTGGTTGAGCTGAACAATGTCTAATTTAAGATCTGGGAAATCTAAGATAAAGGCATGGTTTTCATTGAGCATTGGCACTTCCTCTCTAGTCGGATTTTTAGGGCGTGTTGATCTT
>NZ_JBFRSN010001346.1:0-213 GCF_041473595.1 Vibrio sp. 10N.222.46.A1 | reverse complement strand
TTGATAGTATCAGCTACCTTAAGCGCCTTGTGGAACTTAACGTTGGCGACGATGAACTGCTTTATAGAGAGATTGAACACCTTACCGATTTAGGTAATGAGTGACGTCTCCATTCCCCTTTTTCTATTAGAAGCATTTAGTTAATACAGAACCATGTCTAAAAAAGTTTCCATTACAATCCCCTTAACCCAAGGGGATCAGACGTTTTATTTC
>NZ_JBFRSN010001345.1:0-376 GCF_041473595.1 Vibrio sp. 10N.222.46.A1 | reverse complement strand
GCGTCAGTGCACATTCAAACGTCACGCCTTTAGCGCCACCAGTTACGAGAACTTTGTCGCTCTTGGTGAGTTGAGCGCCTGTGTTTTTAGTTTGTGCAGCGCCTGGTGTTGTCGCAATCAGTGTTGCACGACCAGATTCACCGTTTTCCGCATGGCTAAGGCCGATTTCAACCGTGTTGGTATCGATATCGAACAGTTCGCCTGTGATAGCTTCAGCTAGGTGACGAGCATCAATAGAAGCGTCAGCATCCAATGCACGGCAGAACACGTTTGACCATTCATGGCTCAGTGTCTTAGTTAGACCAGACAACGCGGCTTGGTTAAGTTCTGCATTCGCTAGTTGCTTAGTATCTAGGTAACCAAAGCCACCATCGAT
>NZ_JBFRSN010001344.1:0-1725 GCF_041473595.1 Vibrio sp. 10N.222.46.A1 | reverse complement strand
ATTCATGAACGAACTGACCACAGCGAAAGAGCTTAAGGTTCAGCTTCCACAACGTGATGAAATGTCTCTGCAAGAGTACCTACCAGACTCGTTCGGCCCTGCTGATTTAGGTGTAACAACAGGCCTAATGACAAAGCTTGATCATAAGTACACGACCGAAGAAACAACACCTATTGTTGTAGATGCGCTAGCAGCACTAAACCGCAGCCATGCGCCTTACACCAAAAACCTAAGTGGTGTTTCGCTACAACTGACGTCAGGTGAAATTTTTACGGGTGCTTACGCTGAAAACGCAGCGTTCAACCCGAGCCTACCTCCTCTGCAAGTCGCGTTAATTCAACTTAAACTGGCTGGCTTCGATTTTGAACAAATTGAAAGTGCAGCTTTGGTTGAAATCGCCGAAGGTAGCATCAGTCACCTAGCGGATACGCAATCTACATTAGAAGCGATTAATCCCGACATTCCAGTGACTTACTTAGCAATCTAAGTACATCTAATTAACAAAAATTCAAATAAGCAGCCCTATTTAACGGGGCTGCTTTTTTTATACCTGTAATTAACGCAACAACTTGCGCAAACGTTTGCTTTTATCATTGAAATAAGTATGATCACCCCGTTTTCAATCAATCGTTCAAAAGATCGGAAGGAATTTCTATGTTTGGTACTGCTACTCGTGAAAATGCTACTCGTGTACTTCTATTAGGTTCAGGTGAACTCGGCAAAGAAGTTGCTATCGAGTGCCAACGTTTAGGTTTGGAAGTTATTGCTTGTGACCGTTATGCAGACGCACCCGCGATGCAAGTTGCGCATCGTAGCCATGTATTAGACATGTTAGACGGCGATGCACTTCAAGCGATCATTGAACTAGAAAAGCCAGATTATGTGGTTCCTGAAATTGAAGCTATTGCCACCAGCAAGTTGGTAGAGCTAGAAGCGCAAGGCTTAAATGTCGTTCCGACTGCGAATGCGACCAAGCTAACGATGAACCGCGAAGGTATCCGTCGCCTAGCGGCAGAAGAGCTAAAACTGAGCACTTCTCCTTACCGCTTTGCAGACACCTTTGAAGACTTCGCTGCCGCTATTGAATTCGTGGGAATGCCTTGCGTTGTTAAGCCAGTAATGAGCTCTTCAGGTAAAGGCCAAAGCGTTATCAAAACAGAGGAAGACATTCAAAAGTCTTGGGACTACGCACAAGAAGGCGGTCGTACTGGCGCGGGTCGCGTAATCGTTGAAGGCTTCATCGACTTTGATTACGAAATTACGCTACTTACCGTTCGCGCAGTCGACGGTGTGCATTTCTGTGCGCCTATCGGTCACCGCCAAGAAGATGGTGATTACCGTGAGTCTTGGCAGCCACAAGTCATGTCAGACAACGCACTTAAAACAGCGCAATACACCGCTGAACAAGTGGTTAATGCACTAGGTGGTCACGGTATCTTTGGTGTCGAGCTGTTTGTTAAAGGCGATCACGTTATCTTCAACGAAGTATCCCCTCGCCCACACGATACTGGCTTAGTGACTCTTATGTCTCAAGACTCATCGGAATTCGCACTGCACGTACGCGCGTTTACCGGTATGCCGATCAAATCCATCACGCAATACGGTCCATGTGCATCAGCGGTTATTCTGGGCCAAGGCACTTCAACCAACATTCGTTTTGAAGGTCTTACAGAGGCGCTAGACGCACCACAAACGCAAGTTCGCTTGTTTGGTAAACCTGATATC
>NZ_JBFRSN010001343.1:0-1605 GCF_041473595.1 Vibrio sp. 10N.222.46.A1 | reverse complement strand
GATGCAACTGATGACGGTAAGCAGTTGGGCGACGGTCAGTGCCACAAAACTGCCGTTAAACGGCCAGTCTAAAAGGACATAGAACCAAAAGCTAAACGCGATACCAAACATCAAAAATAAGACAAGGTAGGGCGTTAATGTTGATGTTAGTGACTTCATCGGGGCGTTGGATAACCAAGCATCAAGGCCACGAGCTCTAACGTTCGCCGTCAAAACCAATATCGTGCCCACCACAATCATGATCTGCCATAGTGCAGGAATAACCGCAGACACCAAGAACTGAGCATAACTGGTGTTCTTGTTGAACAGTGGCGTGATCTGGCTTTGCACTGTTACTGCTTGGCCTAATGCGGATTGCACCGTGGTATCACCGTGTGATAACTGCTTAACGACCTCAAGTTGCGCGTTAAAAGTCCCTTGAGCCTGCAACAACGCGGAATTCACTAGCTTACCTATCAAGATAAATTGGCTGTTGTAGAACACAGACATTTGCGGATTCAATCCGAGCAGAAGGTCTCGGTCAAAATGCCTTGGTATCACAACATAACCGTAGATATCACGTTCAATCATCGCTTTCGCCGCTTCACTCGCAGAGCTGTATTTCTGAGTGACTTGCAGCGTTGGTGATGCATCAACAAGGCGTGTGAACTGCTGCGAAATTTGGCTGTGTTCCAAGTCAACAACCGCAACCGGTAAGTCACGAGCGATCCCTTGTGAAAAAATCAGCCAAATACTGGCAGCAAGCAGCAAAGGTATCCAAGTTAGGCAAGACAACAACCATTTGTCTTTGCGGACAATCGCCCACTGCCTAAGCAAGGTATTCTTCGCTCTATGATGCTCAGTTGATTGCGAGGCTGTAGATTGCGAGCCTTTAGATTGTGAGCTTTTAGATTGCGAACCTGTAGATCGATAGTTAGCAGACATACGTCACCTAAAGCTCAACCACAAGGCTCATGCCCATACGCAGTGTTTCGCTAGTATTAACAGGGTGCGCTTCTACTTCAAAAGTACGTAAGTCGAAGCCTTGTGCTGCGTCTGTTGAACGCCAAGTAGCGAAATCACCCATTACGGCAATGTGAGTTACTTGGAAAGTTAATGATTTATCTAGAGCCGGTAGATACGCCTCAAACTGGCTGCCTTTCTCGAAATGCTTAAGCATGTCTTCACGCACATTAAGTACTGCCCATGCATCTTTGGTGTCGATAACAGTCACAACAGGGAAGCCTTGTGGTGCGAGCTCACCGCTGCTCAATAGTACCTGAGACACTTCGCCATTAAACCAACTGTGGATCTGCGTGTCTTTTGCGTAAGCTTCAACTTCCGCCACCGCACCTGCCGCCATTAATGCTTTTTGAGCGGCTGCCACTTTGGTTTCGTCACGAGCGCCTTCTCGTGCCAATTGATACATTTGGAACGCAGCGCTTTCCGTGTACTTCGCTGCTTGCCACTGTGTTTTGGCTTCATCGCGTTTTTGCTCGGCAACCACACCATCGTTGTAAAGGTTATTGACACGTTGATAAGTTTTGTCCATGAGATCGGCGGCTGCTTTTGCCTTCAACCACTGGTCTTTAGCAGCTTGGATCTGTTGAGTACGCGCACCATTCT
>NZ_JBFRSN010001342.1:0-662 GCF_041473595.1 Vibrio sp. 10N.222.46.A1 | reverse complement strand
CGTACCACCACCGATATCGACAACAAGAACGATGTCACCAACGTTCACTTCATCACGCCATGTGTCGTTGCTGTTATCAATCCAGCTGTAAAGAGCCGCTTGTGGCTCTTCTAGAAGCGTTAGGTGAGTGAAACCAACATTACGCGCAGCTTCTGCTGTTAGGTCACGAGCCGCAGGATCAAACGAAGCAGGAACCGTGATCGTTACATCTTGGTCTGCCAGTTTGTGTTCTGGGTTAGCGTGGTTCCAAGCATCTTTAAGGTGCTCAAGGTACAACTCAGTTGTCTTAAGCGGAGATACCTTTTCAACTTCTTCAGGGCTGCCTGCAGGAAGGAACGCATCACGACGGTTCACACCACCGTGGCATAGCCAAGATTTTGCACTTGCAACCAAACGGATAGGGGTTTTCGAACCAAGGTTACGCGCAATGGCACCAACCAGTGCTTTAGGTTCAGAAGACCAAGGTAGAACGCGAGAGCCCGCATTCATTTCATGTTCGTGCGGCTGGTATAGGAACGAGCCAAGTTGGCTGCGAGTTTCTACTGTACCTGGAGCCGTCAATTGAGGGATTGGCATCACCTCAACGCGAGCGTCTTCATTTGTTGTGTCGATGAAAGACAAAACGCAGTGTGTGGTACCTAAATCGATACCAACACTGAACT
>NZ_JBFRSN010001341.1:1294-1587 GCF_041473595.1 Vibrio sp. 10N.222.46.A1 | reverse complement strand
CAATACATGGCGAGTTTCAGAATGAGCCTATCCACCTAGCTGAAAGGCATCGATAATAAGAATAATGGCATTAGCGAAATCAGAGGAGATGTGACGACGAAAGAAACGAAAAATAGCTAACTGGTTGATAAGATTGTTATCGCAACCTTATCTTGGCCTCACTCGCCTGAGAAAAGCCTCAAAGCGGTGCGCCCTTCAAACCCAACCGTACAATTTACTTAATAAAGTCGCTTCGGGCTTGTTCAACACTTGGGATTTAGTGTTGGCTACGCAATACCTTAATCCTTATTTGT
>NZ_JBFRSN010001341.1:0-525 GCF_041473595.1 Vibrio sp. 10N.222.46.A1 | reverse complement strand
TAATCCTTATTTGTTATGAGTACTTAGTTTGAATCTCCTTCAAAAGGCTCCATACAGACTGTTCTATAAGTGGCTCAAGGTCTGCAAACCCAAATTCTGGCTTAATATGAATGATTGAGTTCAAACGTAGGAGACCTCTAATATACCCACTCCAACTAAGCTTGTTTGTTGAACGCAATGTTTCAATTGTCTCACCGCTAGCCAAAGAAATAACATCAAACTCTATTGTCACTAGAGGACGCCAACCTAAGATTACTCCGAAGCCAAACAATAACGTCCCTCTTCGATGAAATGGCACACGAACAACTAGAGCGATATCGTTTTCAGCGAAACTATCTTCAGACACCGAACCCAATGGCAATATTTCTACTAGTTTGAAGCGAATATCATCAGTTAGACTGACACTATCTGATGACATTGAGTATTCATCTATGACTTTTAACATATCTCTTCTAGGTGAAACTTTTATTGAATCTAAATATACAGCCACTGAAACTCCTGTTCACTCATAACGAATGACATGGA
>NZ_JBFRSN010001340.1:0-230 GCF_041473595.1 Vibrio sp. 10N.222.46.A1 | reverse complement strand
AAATCAACTTTCTCATGAGGACGAAGCTTAAAGGTTGGCAAATTACTATAGTCATTGTAAGTCATTAACTATTCTGGTTGTCATGGCGTTGGGCGGTAAGGCGTTATCCAAGGAAAAACAAGACTTAGGTACGTAGAAAAGATTACCTGAATCAACGAGATGAAGGACAATTTCATGGATGGCAAAATCGACTGTCTCTTTAATCTGGTTCAGATCTTATCTCTCATCAA
>NZ_JBFRSN010001339.1:0-455 GCF_041473595.1 Vibrio sp. 10N.222.46.A1 | reverse complement strand
ATGTTGTTCAACATCAATCGGTTGGTCGCGGTCGCCGTGTGTATCGGATTTTTCCTCACCATTCGCAGCTTAAAAGTCCGACACGGCCCCAAATTCATCATTCACTTCATCCACTGGTATGGGGATGACACAGCGAATAAAACCATTTTTAAACGCACGCCCCCCGCCACAAAAAAATATTGGATTTACTGATGCTCAATGAACATAACGGCGAGGCGCTTAAAGCGGCTCGCTTTATCAATTACGTCCTCACCGCGGTGGTGTTGATCACCGCCTTAGGAACCGCTGGGTTGAGTTTTGCTTTATTAAGCCAAAACCAAGCGGAAAAGCGCACCTTCGTGCCACCTCATATCGACCGAGCGTTTACGATCTCAAGCGATGCGGTTGATGAAGCGTATCTTTCTATGATGGCCGATTGGTGGATACACCTAAAATTTAATGTCACGCCCTCTAAC
>NZ_JBFRSN010001338.1:0-687 GCF_041473595.1 Vibrio sp. 10N.222.46.A1 | reverse complement strand
CTGGAACTCCATGGTTAATCCGGTCGTGACACCTAAGGCGAAGTTAATACCAAAAAGTTTGCCCCAAAAGCGAGTCATGTCCTGATAGATTTGCTTACCGGTAAGCACATAGATCGACTCCATGATCGCCAATAAGCAAGACATACCAATAGTTAACGGGACAAAGAGAAAGTGAAACATAGCGGTTAGCGCAAACTGTAAACGCGACAATTCAACTACATCAAACATTTAAGCTCCAAACATCATAATGATGGATTTCATATTAAGAATTGGAGCGTATTTCAGCACAGTTTGAACAAACCAAACTAGAACAGATTGAATGTTAAAAAACAGAACAGGTTGAATTATCCGACGAGTGACAAGCTAGATTTCAAGTAAACATAGTCGAGGATCGACTAACGACTTAGGCTTGTGATTCCATGGTCTGAATCAAACTACCTAGTGTACGAATGGCTTCTGCTATTTTGTCGTCACAAGCGTACGAACAATTGAGACGAATATGATGAGAGAACTTTTTGTCGCTGCTGAATATAATTCCCGGCGCAACAGAGATGTTGTTTTCAAGTGCTCGCTCATAAAGCCTCTCTACACAAACAGAATGAGGCAGCTCTATCCAAAGGAAATAACCACCTTGGCTTTTATGAATCAGAGCACTCGTAGGCAAACTGGATTCGAGAAGTGCTATAT
>NZ_JBFRSN010001337.1:0-2022 GCF_041473595.1 Vibrio sp. 10N.222.46.A1 | reverse complement strand
TAAGCTCTAGTTTACGTAAGGCTCTAATCTATATAGAGCTTATTCAATTCGCTCTAATCTATGCCAAGAATACGTTTTACTGGCTTAAAGCTTTTGCGGTAATGCTCGGTTACGCCATGTTTTTCAATCGCTTCAAAATGCGCTTTTGTCGGGTAACCTTTATGTTTAGCAAAACCAAACTCTGGATGAAGCTTATCAAGTTCTTCCATCTCTTGGTCACGAACCACTTTAGCGATGATAGACGCTGCGCTGATTTCAGCCACCCGTAAATCCCCTTTCACAATAGCCAGACCGGCCATCGGTAGCTCAGGGACTCGGTTTCCATCTATTAGCGCTATATCAGGTTGAACACTCAGCCCGGCAATAGCACGCTGCATAGCTACCATAGTCGCTTGTAAGATATTCAACTCATCAATTTCTTGTGGGGAACAACGCCCCACAGACCATGCCAAGGCTTTCTCTTTAATTTCAGGAAGCAGAGCAAGGCGCTTTTTCTCAGACAGTTTTTTTGAATCGTTCAAGCCTTCGATTGGGTTATTCGGATCGAGGATAACCGCGGCGGTAACTACATCACCAACTAACGGCCCACGCCCCACTTCATCAACACCAGCGAATAACTGGTAGCCTTGAGGATACTCAAAAGGAGGAAATTCTTTTTTCTCTTTTACTGCCATGACAATTCTCTTTGTAACTTTTAAGCAAATGCTTTTGAAAGAAGCACTTTATGATTCAACAAACTCTCGACCGATCAATTTCAGAACTGCGTTAGCTGCCTGTTTGTCAGCATCTTTACGAATCCAGTGATGCATTTCAGTAAAGCGTTCAATAAGTGGCGCGTTGTCAGTTGAAAGCATCTTATCGACCGATGGGAAAAGGTAATCTGGGTGACACTCCTCAAGAATGTGTTCTTTTACGATTTCTTCACCCGCTAGGATATTCGGTAACGAGACAAATTCTGTGATCGACAATTTCTTAACGATATAGCCAGTGAGCTTGTTGACCTTGTAGCCAACGACCATCGGTCGTTTCAGCAACATACACTCAAGAGCAACAGTACCAGAAGCTAACAAAACAGAATCAGCAGCAGTAATCACATTGGTAGCCGTATCTTCTACCAAGGTAAATTCAAGTTCAGGTGCCGTCGATTGCCAGATCTCTGTAAACTGTTTCTTGCGCTGTTCATTAACCAATGCAACAACAAAATTGATATCAGGGTACTTTTGCTTAATGCGCTGACAAGTTTCGATAAATGGTTGAGCAATCAAACTCATTTCACCACCACGGCTACCTGGCAATACCGCTAACCACGGCTTATCTTGATCTAAACCTAAAAGATCGCGAGCCTCTTTCTTATTCGGCTCCAGTGGAATGGTATCAGCCAACGTGTGGCCAACGAATTCACAAGCAACGTTATATTTATCATAAAACACTTTTTCGAATGGTAAGAAAGCCAGTACCAAATCGGTTGCTTTGTCGATTTTAAAGATACGCTTTGGACGCCATGCCCAGACTGAAGGGCTGACATAATGAACAGTCTTAATGCCCGCGTTCTTAAGATCTAATTCAAGTCTTAGATTAAAGTCTGGCGCATCGATACCGACGAAGACATCTGGCGGGTTTTGAGTAAAGTACTTAACTAGCTCCGCTTTCACTTTTAGCAAGCGAGGTAAACGACCAAGCACTTCTACAAGCCCCATCACGGCAAGCTCTTCCATTTCGAAAAGAGACTCACAACCAAGCGCCTTCATTTTTGGTCCGCCAATACCCACGAATTCAGCATTCGGATATTGTGATTTGATCGCTTTAATAAAGCCTTCGCCAAGCGTGTCACCAGAGAGTTCTCCGACAACGATACCTACACGCAGAGGTTCATTCGAAACAAAGTCCAAGCTATTGGTTGCTGCTTCTTGCTGTGCCATAGTTTTCTAATTCCCTTCTTGCCTAAAACAAAAAAGATCGCCTAACGAGTAGCGATCTTTTTGTTATACCAATCTAACGAGGTAACTATTGTCATACTCATAT
>NZ_JBFRSN010001336.1:0-3940 GCF_041473595.1 Vibrio sp. 10N.222.46.A1 | reverse complement strand
AGGAATACGGGCTAGATAAGCAAGAATCTAGTATTCGAGCGAAAGGCGAAGCTGTGGTTTAATTCAAGAAGTTAAGTGATAACCACAAATAAAACAGTAGGTTAGATAGTCTTGATTTGATAAGACTCTCTAACCTATTTTTGTGTGCTTACTTAGAATAAAGCAAAAGTTAATTTAATCGCTTAACCAATAGCTTAAACAATGGTGTTATTTAGTTAGAGCTTGATTAAGCCACTGATCAAATTGGCCTTTTGGTAACGCACCGTTAATCGTATCGACACGTTTGCCATCTTTAAACACCATCACCGTGGGAATACTTCTGATTTGGTACATCGCGGCAAGCTGTTGCTGAGCTTCAGTATCAATCTTAACGAATCGAACATCTCCCGAACGCTCTTTAGCAACGTCACTGAACACTGGCGCAAAGCCAACACATGGGTTACACCATGTTGCCCAGAAATCGACAACCACTGGCTGTGAACTATTCAAAATAGATTGGAAATTAAGTGACGTTCCCTCGATAGGAGCGCCATCGAGCAATGCTGTTTTGCATTTACCGCAGGTTGGGCTTTCTGAAATTCTTTCTGAAGGAACTCGGTTTACGCCATTACAAGAAGGGCAACGTGTGTTGAATGTAGACATAACTTTCTCTTTTTATTGTAACTCCGTGTCTAACGCGATTTACGAATCACGCACGGAGCGCTTATACTGTTTAAAACTAGAATACGATACTTAAATAAAAACAAACAATAAATAGGTAAATGATGACAAAATTTTACGCCGAGATTACGGGCTGGGGAAAGTGTCTGCCACCAGCCGTGTTGTCCAATGATGATCTAAGCACTTTCATTGATACGTCTGACGAGTGGATTAGAACTCGAACTGGTATCGAAAACCGTCGTATCAGTCATGTAAATACCTCTGAGTTAGCGACTGTTGCTGCTCAACACGCAATGGCGTGTGCTGGTCTTACTGCCGAAGATATCGACCTCGTGATCATCGCGACGTGCAGCCCAGACTCCCTTATTCCAAATACTGCGTCTAAAGTTCAACAGAACCTAGGCATCAAGAGCGCAGCGGCTTTCGACCTTAACGCAGCGTGTACAGGGTTCATCTACGGCGTTGAAACGGCGACTCGACTGATTCAAGCAGGCAACTACCGTAATGCTATCGTAGTGGGTGCAGAACGCTTGTCATTCTTCATCGACTGGACCAAGCGTGATACTGCGGTTCTATTTGGTGACGGCGCAGGTGCTGTGGTTCTATCTCGCACTGAAGAGCAGGTTGGCTTACAAGAAGCGCAAATCGGTTGTGACGCAGAAGGCCGTGACATTCTAGCGGTACCCAAATTCGGTACTTCTATGGACCGCTTTGCTGCAGATAACGGTTACTGGGACTTTGATTTCGTAGGTAAAGAAATCTTCAAGCGTGCAGTGAAAGGCATGGGCGCTGCTGCACACACAGTATTAAGCCGTACTGGCATCTCAACCGACAATATCGATGTTGTGATTCCGCACCAAGCTAACATCCGAATCATCCAAACTTTGTGTGATATGGCGGGTATTGAGCGCGAGAAAGCGTTTGTTAACATCCAAAACTACGGCAACACGTCGGCAGCTACTGTGCCAATTGCACTGTGTGAATCATTAGAGCAAGGCTTCGTTAAACCTAACTCTAACATCTTGCTTGCGGCATTTGGTGCAGGTTTAACTTGGGGTGCTGGCCATATTAAGTGGGGCAGTCGTGTTGAACCGTTAGGTCAATCGGATGCGAAGCTTCCAGAAGCGGATAAATCTGCTTTGGAGCTTCTAGAAAGAGCCATTTTACACTGTAAAACGCGTCCTAACTCAGAAAGTGAGTAGCGGAGTATGGTACGAGTTCGCCTTTTAAGTCGGATTCGCCCCATGATATAAATCGACCACCATAGTGCTCGTTTAATTAGGGACTGATCTCGTCCCTTTTGTTATTTCTTAGGAAGTGTTTTGAAGAAAGTTTTAGCAATTGGCTACGTTTGGCCAGAACCGAATTCATCGGCGGCTGGCAGCCATATGATGTCTCTTTTACGCCTGTTCAAGAGACAAGGTTGGTCCGTTGAATTTGCAACGCCAGCTCAAGAAACCGAGCACATGATCGATCTCTCTGAAGAGGGCATCACGAGCCAATCTATACAGTTAAATTGCGATAGCTTTGACCTGTACATCGAAGAGCTGCAACCCGATGTCGTGATGTTTGACCGTTTCATGATGGAAGAGCAGTTTGGTTGGCGTGTCGAGAAAGTATGTCCGAATGCCTTTAAATTACTGGATACCGAAGACTTACAGTTCCTACGTAACGCGCGCCATGAAGCGGTTAAGAAAGAGGCTGAACTGACCAAAGCGCATTTGTACAGTGACTTAGCGAAACGTGAAATTGCCGCAATCTTACGCTGTGATCTTTCGTTGATCATTTCAAGCTACGAGATGGATCTGCTTCAATCTGAGTTCAATATCGATCCAAAACTGCTTCATCATTTGCCGTTCATGGTTGATCTTAATACACTTCCTGAAAGCACGAAAAGCTTTGAAGAACGTAAGCATTTCATGACGATAGGTAACTTTAGACACGCACCGAACTGGGATGCTGTGCTTCAGTTACAGAAGATTTGGCCGAAGATTCGCAAGCAGTTACCTGAATCCGAACTTCATATTTATGGATCTTATCCGCCGCCGAAAGCAACGGCTTTGCACAACCCTAAAACCGGTTTCCATATCAAAGGTTGGGCGAAAGACGCTCAAGAAGTGATGGAGCAAGCTCGTGTGTGTGTTGCACCACTCCGATTTGGCGCGGGCATTAAAGGCAAGTTGCTTGATGCGATGAAGTTACAAACTCCGAACGTGACGAGTGAAATCGGCAGCGAAGGCATGTTACCACAAGGAGAATTGCAATGGCCGGGCGCAGTGGCTGATGATATCGACGAGTTTGTTGAACAAGCTGTCGGTTTATACAAAGATGAAGAGAAGTGGCTTAAAGCACAAAGCCAATGTCATTCAATCCTTGAAGCGCACTACGAGCAGAATCAACTCGGCGACACATTGATTGAGCGATTAACGGCGTTAGAGTCCGATCTTGAATCTCATCGACTGGATAACTTCTTTGGTTCGATGCTTAAGCACCACAGCATGGCGAGCACCAAGTATATGTCGCAGTGGATAGCTGAAAAGAACAAGACTAAGTAACTGACACAATAAACCGAATCAAATAATAAGCCCTTAGGTTAACGCCTAGGGGCTTTTTTCATGCAGGACGCTTATTAATTTCAGACTTACAAACCGAAACATTCTAGCAATACATTAGCATTGACTAATTTATATTTATTAGTAAACTCTAATTTAAATTGAGGATGATGAGTTAATCGACGTTATGAGAGAGGTCAGTGATGAGTTTAATACCTTGGGATGCATTGTTCGGTGGCATGTTGTTAGGCGCGTCGGCAATTATTCTTATGTTAGGAATAGGACGAGTAGCAGGTATTAGTGGCATTGTCAGCCGTTTATTACCAGTTGGGACTAGCAACAAAGAAAGCAAAGACACGGATACAGAAAAAACCGAAAAACATTGGCGACTTGCTTTTGTTGTCGGAATGGTCGTGAGCGGCTGGTTATTGATTCCAACAGGCTACCAACTTCCGCAATTAGAAGAGATCAACTTCGCAGTGGTTATCATAGCCGGATTATTGGTGGGCTTCGGTACCAAGATGGCGAATGGCTGTACTAGCGGCCATGGCATTGTGGGGATGGCTCGTTTGTCCAAGCGCTCAATCATCGCTACTTGTGTATTCATGGGTGTGGCAATCGTAACTGTGTTGGCTAAGAACTTGATCGGTTTGGGGGCGTAATGAAAAACTCTTCACTTACTATCGTTATCGGTTTGGTCGCAGGTATTCTTTTTGGCTCAGGTATGA
>NZ_JBFRSN010001335.1:0-538 GCF_041473595.1 Vibrio sp. 10N.222.46.A1 | reverse complement strand
CTTATATCCATTCTTGTTGTTATATCGGCGACTAAGGCGCAGCCCGGCAGTGGATGAACTGATAGCTGCTTTGTCCGGTTATTTGATTGTTTAATGTATCAAGCACAACAATAGAATCAATAGGGCAGTCTGTTGTTGGTGGAATGGAAACGCGAAATATTTCGTTGTCTTGAGTTTCAACCGTGAGGTAGCGTCTATGTCCGTCTAGGGATTGAGTGAGCGTATTGGAGATGACTCTGGCTTCAATGCGTTCTCCGGTAGAAGATGTCATTGGGAAATAGGTGAGAAATAAAAGTAGCCCAATACCAATCGATAATATAACGAATCCTATTTTCAACTGTTTCATAAAGTAAGCCTTTGAAAGTCATCTTTAAAAGATAAGACAGGCTTTCGATAAAGTGAACATAACCAGTACTGAAAATTGAAACAGCGCCCAAATATAAAGGTGAGCCTCATTGCTCACCTTTATGCATTGTTATTCGACTTTCGACTTTCAACTTCGAGACTGCTGACTAACTCCAACTAAATTTAGCTATTG
>NZ_JBFRSN010001334.1:0-812 GCF_041473595.1 Vibrio sp. 10N.222.46.A1 | reverse complement strand
AATGCCTTGTAGTAAAGCCGTCGCTGTCTTGTCACCCACACCCGGAACACCAGGGATGTTATCGACTTTATCGCCCATCAGTGCCAAGTAATCGATGATCAGTTCTGGTGGGATACCAAACTTCTCAATCACACCTTCGCGATCCATTACCACGTTGGTCATGGTGTTGATCAGAGTAACGTTGTCATCAACTAACTGCGCCATATCTTTATCACCAGTACTGATAAGTACAGGCATCCCCATCGCAGAAGCTTGAGAAGCCAACGTACCAATCACGTCATCTGCTTCAACGCCAGGAATAGAGATAAGTGGCAAACCCATCGCACGAATCACATTGTGCAATGGTTCTATCTGGCAACGAAGATCGTCAGGCATAGGTGGGCGGTTTGCTTTGTACTCTGGGTACATGTCATCACGGAACGTTTTCCCTTTCGCATCAAAAATAACCGCAATACGATCAGAAGCAAATTGACGCATCATGCTGCGTAGCATGTTAACTACACCATAAACAGCGTTCGTTGGGATATCACCATTGCTCATGGTGCCAGGGTAAGCATGGAACGCGCGATATAGGTAAGAAGAGCCATCGATCAGAATCAATGGATTATCAGGAATACGAGCCATAATATTTGTGAATCCAGTAAGTACAGAAATTATCTGTTAAGAATGCCACGTCTGTTGGTTGGATTCCATGTTGTCGATCTGTATCCGTTCACTCGGTTGTATTCGTTATAATCGATTTGTTGTTATTTTTTGTTCTTAGACGCAAGCGTTCTGTGGATAACTCTGTTTATATTATTTATCCACCCTGT
>NZ_JBFRSN010001333.1:0-313 GCF_041473595.1 Vibrio sp. 10N.222.46.A1 | reverse complement strand
GTTTTGAATGAAAGCAGTAATCGGAAGTCTAAAGAGGTTTTGGAAACGTTATAAAGAAGAAAATCCAACTATACAGCTTAGCGTTCCATTTGTGGGAGGGTTCGCTGCGAACATTCCTTTAGTTGAAAAAGGGAAGATAAAACGGACTAGAACTGGAATAAATGCTCAAGATAAAATCGGTCTTTTTGTCGAATCTAACACTAATAATTTGGTTAAATTCTATAGTCAATATGAGTTAGAAAAAGAATATAAATTCTGTCGCGCACCATATGCTGAAACCATACCTCTAAGAAAAGGAAATAAAGGCTTTTCT
>NZ_JBFRSN010001332.1:0-538 GCF_041473595.1 Vibrio sp. 10N.222.46.A1 | reverse complement strand
TTCAAGCTCATCAAATACAAGTTGTGCTTCTGGCTTAAGTACGATCTGTGGTTCAACAGGCATCTCTGGCGCATCTTCATTGACAGCAGGTTTGTGGTGATCACGAACCCACGCAAAGAAATGACTATTTTGCGTGCGATTCAGAAAGTCTCCCCAGTAATCTCTAAGAGCTGGAGACATCCATTGCATAAACTCTGAGTGTTGCGAAGACACGCTGTCGCCTCGGTGTTTAAATAAATCAATGACTTTCATAAGAACCTCAATGCACAAAATATTTCAATATAACTTGGTAATTTTGAAACACTTCACACTATTGTGCAAATACTTTCGAGCATACAAGTGTTAGCCGAACACTTATATATCCAACAAAAACAACAACCTAAGAATAAAACACCATTTTATTGGAGAGCTTTAATTGGAGTATTAACTCTACCTTATAATAAACATTTCATTATATAAACAGATTCTTTATTCACAAGTGGAATAAAAAAGGCTTAGCACAATGCTAAGCCTTCGTTTTTACAAGAAATTAATTACC
>NZ_JBFRSN010001331.1:0-483 GCF_041473595.1 Vibrio sp. 10N.222.46.A1 | reverse complement strand
GTATTTGATGAGCTTGAACAGCAGATCGGTGAAGTGATCCATACTGGTGATTGGATCAATGTAAGCCAAGACAGAATCAACCAGTTTGGCCTCGTTACTGAAGATATGCAGTGGATTCATACAGAGCCTTCTAAGGCTGAAACAGATTCTCCGTTCAAAACAACCATTGCACATGGTTTTCTGACTTTGTCTCTGCTTCCTCGACTGACAGACAGTGTTGATCCTGACAAATCTCAATTCCCAACGGCGAAGATGGTTGTAAACATTGGTCTTAACCAAGTACGTTTCCCATACCCTGTAAAATCGGGCAGTAACGTTCGCGCTAAAAGTACGCTAACAAAAGTAACGCCAATTAAGAAAGGCCTAGAGATTGAACGCGAAATCCGTGTAGAAATCGAAGGCATCCGTCGTCCTGGTGCTGTGATTGTTTCGGTGATTCAACTTCACTTCTAGAGCTTTTTTATAAGTAGAATTGCTTTTAGC
>NZ_JBFRSN010001330.1:0-417 GCF_041473595.1 Vibrio sp. 10N.222.46.A1 | reverse complement strand
CTATAGGATAAATCACTAGTACCTGACTTAAGCTTCAAAAGTGTTTATAGTCCAGACATACATTTCAACATCCATGATTGAGAGGCAGTAATGATCAGTTGGCCATCTTTGGTAAAACTCGACGGGGACGATGAGCTTATTTACGTCGCATCCGAACACGAATTTCAAGCAGAATGCTCAGACATGATCTTGGGCGAAGAGGATTACCTCATTGATTCAGTGGGCGATAGCTACTCGCTTGAATCAAGCTCAAATCAACTGTCTCTCACGAAACAACCTGAGCACTATTCAGTTGAAAGCGTGACCAACCTGATTCGAAATCACGAGTTCCAGAAGGCAGAAGTGTGCCTGATGAAGATCCATTTCCTGACAATCGAAGAAGCGATTCAATCTTTGGCTTTTGAGCCTCGTTAATAT
>NZ_JBFRSN010001329.1:0-1196 GCF_041473595.1 Vibrio sp. 10N.222.46.A1 | reverse complement strand
TCATTACCTTTCATTTTGTCTGTTGTCGGTGTAATAAAGTTCGGAGGAAATCGTTAGATTCCAGTTCCTTCCCAGCTTAGTTGGATTATCCCTTTTGCGATAAAGCCTGCGCAGCCAAGGAAAAGTACTAACCATACGATACGACGACCAAATGCAGGAACATTTCCCTGCTTTAGAACGTCTTTAATTGCCATTCCGATTAGAAAGAAAATCGCGGCAAACAGAAGATCTAAACCAACAGATTCAATGATGTTCATGTAGTCGTAAAGCATGGGAACCTTATATACCAAATTTGCTTGGGCGCACTATATCACTGTTGTGAGATAAAGTTAATCTGCTGTGATTACACAGCTCTCATTTATATCGACTAATCAACCTATCTAAGTGATGAATTTCCTTATTGCACGGAGCACTTCAGCGGGCTTTTCCGCGTGTAGCCAATGTCCAGTATTGGCGATAACATGTGCCTTTGCGTTGGAAAACTGCTGTTGAACGGCGGTTTGATGTTCAGCCGTCAGGTAATCTGAGTCACCACCCTTGATTAGCAAGGTTTTGACCGAGGTTTTGTCAATCGGTTCCCAACCAATAATCTGTGGGTAGTTGTTTAATAGCGAGGCAACATTGAAACGCCATTCCATGATGCCTTGTTCTGATTTGAACAAAGATTTCGTTAAGAACTGGCGAACCCCATCAATTTCGATATGTTTTGCGAGGACCTTAAGCGCCTCTGAGCGTGATGTCGGTTTTTCTTCTATCACAGCTTGTAGGCCTGCGAATACGTTGTCGTGACGATTTTGGGTGTACGCGACTGGTGCCATATCTAAGACAATCAATTTATGCAGCGTCAGATGTTGTGCCAGTGCCATCGCTACCTTGCCACCCATCGAGTGACCAATCACAGTGACACCTTCTAACTCAAGATCATTCAGCAGTTGAGCCACATCTTGTGCCATAGCTTGATAATTATGAGTGTCATTATGGAAAGATTGGCCGTGGTTACGTAGATCGATGCTAAGTACCTGATGATCGGTTTTTAGATCCCTAGCGAGCAAGCCAAGGTTGTCCAAATTTCCGAATAATCCATGGATCAAAACAATGGTGTGACCCTCACCTTCAATTTTATAGTTGAGCTGTACTGACATTTTTATCTTATTCATGGTGGGTTTGACGTAGAGTATCCGCGCGGATCTCGCTAT
>NZ_JBFRSN010001328.1:0-421 GCF_041473595.1 Vibrio sp. 10N.222.46.A1 | reverse complement strand
CGACAGTATGGAGCTGCCGACAGGCCAAGTAGTGAGGCCACAACAAATATTGGCAGGGATTGCACTATTAAGTATTCAATCTGAGTTAGAGCTAAAAACATCAATAAAACTACTTAAACTAGCCAGAGCAATTGCCAGAATGAAATGATAAAAGCATTCACTCGCAGGTAAAAAAGCTACTGTTAAGTAGCCTTTATTATTTGTATCAATTCGTTACTAATTTGAAATCATTAACTAAGCAATCTAAATCAAACTCCGCAAATTTTAATATTTCATTACTGTTCTGATATGGAATAACTTTTACACCTAGTTCTTTCATTCCTTTCTGCACAGTATCAAAAGCGGCTACAAACTCTTCTTTTTTATTCTGAGGTCTTTCTATCGTAAATAAGAAGTTATCTTCGTTCAAAGCGTTTGCTTG
>NZ_JBFRSN010001327.1:0-455 GCF_041473595.1 Vibrio sp. 10N.222.46.A1 | reverse complement strand
CAGGTAGGTAGCATACTTGATGTTATCCGAGGTATTGCTGAGCAAACAAACTTGCTGGCATTAAACGCAGCAATTGAAGCAGCTCGAGCGGGTGAGCAAGGTCGCGGCTTCGCCGTCGTGGCTGACGAGGTGCGTAACCTCGCTAACAAGACACAAGAAAGCACAAACGAAATACAAACCATGATTTCATCACTTCAAACTCAAGCAAAACAATCTGTTGAGCTTATGGTTGAAAATGCGGAAACAGCTAAAGTAACTCGTGAAAAGTCAGATCAAGCGAGTCAAATGCTGAATACTATTCAGCATGAGATTGGGACAATTCAAGACATGAACAACCAGATTGCAGCGGCAGCGGAAGAACAATCGCAAGTAGCCGTTGAAATCAACGAAAATGTAGTGAATGTAAATGATTTGGCGCGAGCGACTGTCGATGACGTCCAGCAAAATGTTCAAAC
>NZ_JBFRSN010001326.1:0-448 GCF_041473595.1 Vibrio sp. 10N.222.46.A1 | reverse complement strand
CGTTGGTACTGAAGCTCGTGGTTTCCTATTTGGTGCGCCTCTTGCTCTTGAGTTAGGTGTCGGCTTTATCCCTGTTCGTAAGCCGGGCAAGTTGCCTCGTCAAACTGTGGCACAATCTTATGAGCTTGAGTACGGCACTGATACGCTAGAAATTCATACCGATGCTATCGTTGAAGGCGATAAAGTGCTGATGGTTGATGACTTGTTAGCAACAGGCGGTACGATTGAAGCGACAACGAAGCTTATTCGTCAGCTTGGTGGTGTGGTAGAACACGCTGCATTTGTTATTAACCTTCCAGAAATCGGTGGTGATAAGCGCTTACAAGGCTTAGGTCTAGAAGTGTTTAGCATCTGCGAATTCGACGGTCACTAATCCTTTTCGGAATTATTCATGAGCTATCTTGCGTTAGCGCGAAAATGGCGACCAACCAAATTCAAAGAAGTGGTT
>NZ_JBFRSN010001325.1:0-690 GCF_041473595.1 Vibrio sp. 10N.222.46.A1 | reverse complement strand
CTGTGGTTGATATTACTAGGCCACCCGTTGGTGACATGGTGACATGTCCCGAGGCATCAAAGGTGATGAATTTCGAATCTTCAGTATGGCCGTCACTGACTTTTACTTCGAATACATCGACACCATGATAGGAGTTGGTGGCAGAGTTATAACTCATTCCTGTGATAGACGTATTTGGTGTGTAGATGTAGTCACCAGTGTCTGGGTCGACCGACAATGAACCGAATTGACCGTTAGAACTAACGACAGAGAAGGTATGAGTGTCATTAGTGTCTAAATCTGTCTCTGTTAATGTACCTGCTGCTGTTGATGTTTGGTTAACGCCGAGAATCGGTGCGTCATTGGTTCCGGTAATGGTAACCACGATATCATGGTGCGTGCCATCTGCAGATTGAACCGTGATGGTTTCAGTGTCTGTCTGACCTTCGCTAAGCTGTTGAACTATAGGATGGTTGTTGTCAAGGTCGTAAGTCCAGTGACCATTTACATCGATATGAGCGTGCCCATAGCCTTTGCTTCCGGCTATTCCAGCTCCACCCTGTACCGCGGTAAACCCTGCGGTTCCATCAGGGTCACTCGCCGTCAACGTACCTGAAGCTTGAAGTGTTATGTCTTCTTTTGCCACTCCTGTGGAGTCTCCACTGAATGTTGCAGGGTCAGCGACACTCGCTATATTAATGAGTATTGACC
>NZ_JBFRSN010001324.1:0-3034 GCF_041473595.1 Vibrio sp. 10N.222.46.A1 | reverse complement strand
ATCGTCGAGCCTATTATCCAAATGGGCCAAGAGCTTCCTCAGTCGACACAATTTTTATTGGCATCGAGTGAATTTATCCAGAATTGGGGCATCCAATTACTGTTGTTGATCATTGGTGTGATTGTGTTGATTAAGACCGCGCTAAAAAAGCCGGGTGTTCGCATGAACTGGGATCGCAAACTATTAAGTATTCCGCTGATCGGCAAGATTGCGAAAGGGATCAATACCTCTCGTTTTGCACGAACACTCTCAATTTGTACCTCGAGTGCGATTCCAATCCTTGAAGGGATGAAGGTCGCGGTTGATGTGATGTCGAATCAACATGTGAAACAACAAGTATTACAGGCTTCAGACAGTGTTAGAGAAGGCGCAAGCCTACGTAAAGCGTTGGATCAAACCAAACTCTTTCCACCGATGATGCTGCATATGATTGCCAGTGGTGAGCAGAGTGGTCAGTTGGAACAGATGCTGACAAGAGCGGCAGACAACCAAGACCAAAGCTTTGAGTCGACGGTCAATATCGCGTTAGGCATTTTCACCCCAGCGCTTATCGCGTTGATGGCCGGTTTGGTGCTGTTTATCGTGATGGCGACACTGATGCCGATGCTTGAAATGAACAATTTAATGAGTGGATAACGTATTGCTCATCAGACGTTAGTTTTTGGATTATCGAGAAGAAGGGCATTATTACCTTCAACTCGCTATCTGTAATTTGGAGAAAATAATGAAAAATAAAATGAAAAAACAGTCAGGCTTTACTCTATTGGAAGTGATGGTTGTTGTGGTTATTCTTGGTGTTTTAGCTAGCTTTGTTGTTCCTAACCTTTTGGGTAACAAAGAGAAGGCGGATCAACAGAAAGCCATCACGGATATCGTGGCGCTAGAGAACGCGCTAGATATGTACAAACTGGATAACAGTGTTTACCCAACAACGGATCAAGGCCTTGATGGATTGGTTTCTAAGCCAAACAGTCCAGAGCCTCGTAACTACCGTGACGGTGGCTACATTAAGCGTCTGCCTAACGACCCATGGGGCAATGAGTACCAATACCTAAGCCCAGGTGATAACGGTACTATCGATATCTTTACGCTTGGTGCTGACGGCCAAGAAGGTGGTGAAGGTATCGCTGCGGATATCGGTAACTGGAACATGCAAGATTTCCAATAAGCTTCGGTTTATTGTCGCTTGATAAGTTCCTGTTGGTTGAACAGTTCGTGTTAGTTGATACGTTATTGATGGTAAGACGTATACAGATGGAGTCTCCAAGGTGAAAACTAAGCAAACACAGCCAGGTTTCACCTTGATTGAGATTCTTTTGGTGTTGGTATTACTGTCAGTAACTGCGGTCGCGGTGATAGCGACTATTCCGACCAATAGCAAAGATGTCGCCAAAAAATACGCTCAAAGCTTTTATCAACGAGTTCAATTACTCAATGAAGAGGCTATTTTGAGTGGCTTGGATTTTGGCGTTCGGGTTGATGAAAAGAAATCGACTTACGTTCTGATGGCGCTTAAGTCAGAAGGTTGGCAAGAAGTCGAATTTGAAAAAATCCCCTCTTCAACTGAATTACCGGAAGAACTCGCGTTGTCACTGACTTTAGGTGGTGGCGCATGGGAAGACGATGATCGTTTGTTCAATCCCGGAAGCTTGTTTGATGAAGATATGTTTGCGGATCTTGAAGAGACAAAAAAGCCCAAGCCACCTCAGATATACATTTTGTCGAGTGCTGAAATGACGCCATTTGTATTGTCGTTTTATCCAAATACCGGAGACACCATACAAGATGGTTGGCGTATTCGCGTGTTGGATAATGGTGTGATTCGACTGCTAGAGCCGGGAGAAGAAGATGAAGAGGAATAACCGTTCTCCTTCTCGTGGTATGCCTCTTGGTTCTCGAGGAATGACTCTGCTTGAAGTATTAGTTGCGCTTGCTATCTTCGCTACGGCGGCGATCAGTGTGATTCGTGCTGTCACCCAACACATTAATACCCTCAGTTATTTAGAAGAAAAAACCTTCGCGGCGATGGTTGTTGATAACCAGATGGCCTTAGTCATGCTGCATCCTGAGAAGCTTAAAAAAGCGCAGGGCACGCAAGAGTTAGCGGGAAGAGAGTGGTTCTGGAAGGTGACTCCCATCGATACCAGCGATAATTTATTAAAGGCGTTTGATGTGAGTGCAGCAACCAGTAAGAAAGCTTCTCCAGTGGTCACGGTGCGCAGTTATGTGGTCAATTAAAAGCGTGTCGTTAGCTAAGAGCAAGTCGCCAAGCGAGAGCATGTCCGCCAATAAGCGAGAGCCTCGTAAACAAGGTCTATCTTCAAAAGGGAGAGGCTTTACTTTAATCGAAGTTTTGGTTTCGATTGCCATCTTTTCCACGTTAAGCATGGCGGCTTATCAGGTGGTAAATCAGGTCCAACGAAGCAACGAACTCTCTATTGAGCGCAGTGCTCGTTTAAATCAACTGCAACGCAGTTTAGTCATTTTAGATAATGATTTTCGCCAGATGGCGGTACGACAATTTCGTACCAATGGTGAAGAAGCATCATCTAAGCTGATCCTAATGAAAGAGTATTTACTGGATTCCGACAGTGTTGGCATCATGTTTACTCGCCTTGGTTGGCACAACCCACAGCAGCAGTTCCCTCGCGGAGAAGTCACCAAAGTAGGCTACCGCATAAAAGAGGAAACGCTTGAGCGTGTATGGTGGCGTTACCCCGATACACCTGCCGGTCAACAAGGTGTGATTACTCCTCTGGTTGATGATGTTGAGAACCTGGAGTTCGAGTTTTATGACGGAAGCCGCTGGGGCAAAGAGTGGCAAACCGATAAATCACTGCCTAAAGCGGTGAGACTTAAGCTGACACTGAAAGATTACGGTGAGATAGAACGTGTTTATCTCACACCAAGTGGCGCCTTAGATCAGGTCGATGATTCTTCAAACAGTGACTCTTCAGGCAGTAATGAGGGGAATAATGATTCATCAAACTAATAAGCCTGCACTGACAAAATCTGCTGTGGGGCGTAAACAGCG
>NZ_JBFRSN010001323.1:0-842 GCF_041473595.1 Vibrio sp. 10N.222.46.A1 | reverse complement strand
GAATAGACCGCCTTCTTCGAATACAGTAAACGCAATCTCGATAGTTTTGTGCTCTTGGCCTTCAGCTTTGATGCAACGAACCGCTTCCATGATCGCTGCGATACCAGACTTGTCGTCGCCGCCTAGAATCGTATTGCCTTTAGAGCGGATGATGCCGTCTTCAATGATTGGCTCAATGCCGATACCTGGCGTTACTGTGTCCATGTGGCAGCTGAACACTGTGCTACCTGGAAGAGTGCCATCTAGACGAGCGTAGATGTTGAAACCGTTAGACACTTCTTCAGGAACCGCCAGTTTGTGAACTTCAAAACCCAGTTCACCGAGTTGCTCAGCCAAAGCTTCAGCAATCGCTTTTTCGTTACGAGATTCACTATCAATTTTCACTAGATCGCAGAAATGTTCTACGAGACGTTGTTCATTAATTTGGGTCATTGTTAATTCTCATTTTGCTCCGTTGTTTCTAAAGAAGTCACGGAGGCTGGAACAGGAAAATAACTATAACGCCTTTTTACAGAATCATTGCCTGAGTTAAATCAAGAAAATTATCTGATTATTCTAATTTATGAGAAAAATACTACGCGGATCGACCCATGTGCAGGATTTAAATCTCCATATGTGTCGGGTACAATGTGAAACCGCTTAAGGTAACCGTCGATTAAATTGGTATGCAATCAGTAATGGCACTTATAAATGAATAACAACAGAGTGTTAGGCTCATTTTTTCTCGTCGTACTGATCAGTGTTGTACTAGGATTGTATTTACTCTATCCAACTTATGACGACGATTTACAGACTATTCGACCAGAAACCCCAGGCGCGTACAGTCCCGAAAAAGAGTTATC
>NZ_JBFRSN010001322.1:0-257 GCF_041473595.1 Vibrio sp. 10N.222.46.A1 | reverse complement strand
ACTGCTTTCATTCAAAACTTGGTATGAAATTGAGAAAGACTACGACTTTGCACGCGTACTCGTGAATGGACAAGCCATTGCCGGCAACATCACCTCATTGGATGACCCGTACAATACTGGCCTCGTTCCTGCTATTGGCGGCGAATCTGGCGGTTGGATTGATGCTGAGTTCGACGTTTCACAATGGGCAGGCCAAGAAGTAGAGCTTTCGTTTGAATACATCACCGATGGTGGCTTGGCGATGGAAGGTTTCTATT
>NZ_JBFRSN010001321.1:0-1630 GCF_041473595.1 Vibrio sp. 10N.222.46.A1 | reverse complement strand
CGAACTCTTCTTTGGTTACTGCATTGCTTATACTCATAACGCCTCCCCCTGGCGAAATTAGCATGACATTACAACTTCATATGTCGCTAAATGACTATGTCACTCCATACAATACGTAATTTTTGCATATTGTATTTAAGGTAAATACCGTTTTGGATTAACTGATTTACCTTGGTAACGAATCTCAAAGTGCAGCCTGACACTGCTGGCTCCAGAGCTTCCCATTGTTGCAATCTTCTGCCCTGGTTTCACACTTTGCCCTTCAGATACTAATAGTCGGTCGTTATGCGCGTATGCACTTAAGTAATTATCATTGTGCTTCACAATCACTAGATTGCCGTAGCCTCGTAATGCATTACCCGAATAAACAACCGTTCCCCCTGCAGTAGATACTATTGGCTGACCTCGCTGTCCTGCTATGTCTATGCCTTTATTTCCTTGTTCGCCTACAGAGAACTTCTTAATTACTCTCCCTTTCGTTGGCCATAACCATTTGGATACTTTGTTACTCGTTGGTTTTGTTGGCGGTGTAACATTCTGTTTACCTTTAGAACCAACATACTCCTTTGATTTGGATTGTACAACCTTCTTTTGTGGATCTTTTTTCGCCACTTTGGTGGTTGTTTGAGCGGGCGCAGATTTAGAGCTTTTACTCTTTTGAGATGTTGTTTTAGGTTTGCTTGAGGCCAACAAAGTTGTGGATGCGGCAACAGGCGCAGCGACGGCTGCAACCGCTACCGTTGATTTACCATACGCTGGAGCGTTGTAGCTAGGACGCCATAACTTAAGGCTCTGTCCGGGATGGATGGTATAAGGTGCAGACAGATTGTTATAGCGAATCAGCTCTTTAACATCTTTATTTGTTACGTAAGCAATAAAATAAAGGGTATCGCCTTTTTTCACTTCATAGTAACTACCACGATAACTACCACGATCAATCGATGAGTAATTCTTGTTTAAGCTTGAAACTGGCGCAGGCGAATTCGCAGCACACCCAACAAGTGCACAGCTAAGCAGTAGAGAACTTCCTTTAAAAACCTTCGAACGCATCGACTTTCTATCCACCTACACCATTAATAATTTTATTAAGCTAACTCACCAGGTACAAGAGGTACAAATCGCACCATCTCGATAACACTCGATAAGAACTCATCACCGTGGCGAACAATCTTCAACAGTTGTTGTTCATCATCTCCGACCGGAATTAATAAGCGGCCTCCATCTTTCAACTGCTGCAAAAGCGCTTGAGGGATCGACTCTGCAGCAGCGGTGACAATAATCGCATCAAAAGGCGCCTTAGAAGACCAACCTTGCCAACCATCACCGTGCTTGGTTGAGATGTTGTAGAAATCGAGTTGCTTCAACCTACGCTTAGCATCCCATTGTAGCGACTTTATTCTTTCAACCGAATACACGTGATCAACCAGCTGAGCCAAAACAGCCGTTTGATAACCAGAACCCGTTCCGATCTCCAAAACGCGGCTGTCTTGTTGTAACTCAAGCAGCTCGGTCATTTTAGCAACAATGTAAGGCTGAGAAATTGTCTGCCCCTGCCCGATAGGCAGCGCATTATTATCATAGGCTTGGTGATGCATAGCCTGTGATAAAAAGCTCTCTCTCGGTAGTAAGT
>NZ_JBFRSN010001320.1:0-572 GCF_041473595.1 Vibrio sp. 10N.222.46.A1 | reverse complement strand
TAAATAGAGTTGGCGTGTTGGTTGCCATTGAAAAAATCGCTAAAACTGATCTCAGCGACTCCAATCATTAATGACGCAACGCATAACACAACAAGAAATACAGCAGCTGCAATGGGTTTTAACATAGAAGTAATACTAAAGGTAGGATCGGGGAGACCGTATAAAAAAGTGAAAAAGGGCTTATAAGAACACTCTTATAAGCCCGAGAATCTGATGACTAGTAACTATTGAATCGTACGTTCAATGTCACCCAACATTCTGTGAATCGCTGTTACGCCGCCACCTACCAGATACCAAGCACTTGAATCAAGGTAAACGATGTTGCCTTGCTGCGCTGCAGGTGTTGCTGCAACCAGTGGGTTGTCAAACAGCTGTTGTGCGCGCCCTTCTGACTTACCGATCGCTTTTTCGCGGTCAAGCACGTAAAGCACTTCAGGTTTTGCGTCAGCAATATATTCAAACGAGATTAGATTGCCGTGATTCCCTTTAATCGGAGCCACTGTCGCACTCTTTGACTCCACAAAGCCAAAGTCATCAAAGATGATTGAGAAGCGACTGCCCTTATTGAACAT
>NZ_JBFRSN010001319.1:0-247 GCF_041473595.1 Vibrio sp. 10N.222.46.A1 | reverse complement strand
GTATCTACGTTTAATTCAATCTAATACGGATTAGAATCGAAAACTAATACGATCTGCGTTAAGCACTTCTTGAATTTGAGCGCTGTCAGTTAGAAGGTTTACCGTCATTGATTTTGTGTTGCTGAACTTAGAGAACCATTGAGTGCTCACGGTATCTAGCTTCGCAATATCTGAACATTGGTAATGGTACTCGACAGTGAATTCGCCGTGCCCACCTTCTGAATGGTCGTGGCCTTCATGGTCATCA
>NZ_JBFRSN010001318.1:0-2134 GCF_041473595.1 Vibrio sp. 10N.222.46.A1 | reverse complement strand
TAACCACAATGACATTTCGATGCTTAAAGCAGCAGGACTTGGCATCGCAATGCAAAACGCAGATGACACCGTAAAAAGCTCAGCCAACCTAATCACGCCCAAAAACAATGATGATAAGACAGGGTTAGCGACGCTTTTACAAGACCTATTTAGTGCCCATTAATTTAAAGCATTGGCTTAATTAAGCTGTTTATATTTAAAGAGAATTTTTATGTTAGTCGGAAATACTCAACCTACGCAGATCAGCAAGTCGTACCCTGTCGTTATTCAAAACGTGCTTGAGTACTTGAACAGTCTCGACCAAGAAAAACTCGCATTAGGTCGCCATGAACTCCCTGGTTTTGATTCAAAACAAGCATGGTTTGTTGTATTGGAATATGACAAAGAGCCTCTAGGAAACTTCCAACCTGAAGTCCATAAATACCATTCTGACTTGCAGATCATTCTCGAAGGTTCTGAAGTGATGGCATGGGCTATAGACACTGGCGAACACAGCAACGCACAACCTTATAACCAAGAACGTGACCTTCAGTTTTACGAATACCCAGGGATTGAACTCAGCTTCATTCATGCAAAACGCAATCAATTTTATTTATTCACGCCAAATATCGTGCATATCACCAATATTGAAAATGATGACAGCCAACCGGTAAGAAAACTGGTGGTGAAGATTCACAACGATTTACTGGAAGCCAAATAATGAATTACTACATTGGAATTGATTCTGGCGGCACTTTTATGAAAGCCGCGTTGTTTAACGCAAAAGGTGAACAACAAGGTCTTACCCGCGTATCGGCGAGCGTCATCAACGAAAAACAAGGTTGGGTAGAACGCGACCTAAACGCACTATGGGGTAACGCTGTCGATGTCATTAAGCAGCTTTTAGAGACCACAAAAGTAGAACCGACCTCTATCAAAGGCTTGAGCATTTCAGCCCAAGGCAAAGGCGTTTACCTTCTTGATAAAGAGGGACAAAACCTCGGCCACGGTATTATGTCTTCTGACTCGCGTTCACTGCCTATCGTTAAAGAGTGGCTAGAACAGGGTAAAGCAAAAGAGATCTATCCAACCACACTGCAAACACTGTGGACAGGTCACCCTGTATCGATTATTCGCTGGATCAAAGAAAACGATGCCGAACGATACAACAACATTGGCGCAGTGATGATGTCTCACGACTACCTTCGATATCGCTTAACGGGCGAAGTCGCAGCAGAACTGACCAATATTTCAGAAAGTAATTTTTTCAACTCCATCACTGGTGAGTATGACAAAGCACTTTTGGAAACCTTTGGCATCGAAGAAATTTGGGATGCGCTACCACCCGTTGTAAAACCTCAACAGCAAGCAGGGAAAATCACTGCGGCCATTGCTAATGAAACCGGACTAGCAATAGGTACGCCGGTGTTCGGCGGTTTGTTTGATGTTGTGTCTACCGCGATCTGTTCTGGAATCAACTCTTCAGAAGATACCCTGAATTACGTGATGGGCACATGGGCGGTCACGTCTGGTATCTCAAAACAAGTGACTCAAGAATCATACAATTTTGTTTACGGCCATTACGCCGTCGATAACGAATACATCATTCACGAAGCGAGCCCGACTTCTGCTGGCAATTATGAATGGTTCGCCGACTACCTTGGTGAAAATGGCCAGATTAACCACCAGCAAAATCAAGCGTTAGTCGAAGCATTAGATCCGGCATCAAGCAGTATCTACTTTGTGCCATTCCTTTACGGTTCAAACCAAGGGCTTGGCCTAAAGTCAGGCTTCTATGGTCTGCAATCGCACCATACTAAAGGGCACCTAATTCAAGCCATTTGGGAAGGCATTTTATTCTGTCACAACATTCACCTAGAACGTATGCGTCAGCGTTTTCCAAAAGCCAACAGACTAAAAGTGACAGGCGGCCCTGCATCTAGCCCTGTATGGATGCAAATGCTGGCTGACCTTACCGGCATGACCGTTGAAATATCAGACGTGGATGAAACCGGCTCATTAGGTGCCGCAATGATGGCAATGGTCGGCGCAGGTGAGTTCGCTTCATTAGAAGAATGTACTCAAGCCATCACTAATTCTACGTCACGTGTCGAGCCGAACCCTGAACACTACGACATATACCAAAAGAAATATA
>NZ_JBFRSN010001317.1:0-1868 GCF_041473595.1 Vibrio sp. 10N.222.46.A1 | reverse complement strand
ACGACCTTGTTCACCAGCACGCGCCGCTTCAATCGCAGCATTCAAAGCAAGCAAGTTAGTTTGCTCTGCAATACCTTGAATCGTAGCAAGTACCGTCGAAATCTCTTGAGCATGCTTGTTTAGCTCACTGATCACATTACCTGCTTCATTCACTTCATTGGCAAGGTTATTGATAGAACCTTTGGTATCGACAACCAGGGCGTGACCGCTATTAGTGCTTGTCGCAGAGTCTTGTGCCGCTTTTGCGGTTTGCTCAGCATGCGATGCAATCTCTTGCGTTGCACTCGCCATTTCCGTTACAGCCGTCGCCACCATGGTGATCTCTTGCTGTTGATGATTAAGCTCATCCACCGAACGATTCGCTCGCTGAGTACTTTTCTCTGACTGGCTGTTAAGCTGCTCTGATTGCCCACGAATATGACCAATCAACTGCTGTAAACTTCCTACAAAAGTGTTGAAGTTCTGTGCTAGTTCTCCTACTTCATCTTGGTTCTCAACATGAATACGCTGAGTTAAATCACCACTACCATTAGCGATCTGCGCCAATGCTTGAGACACATGGTTCAACGGACGGAACAGAATAGTACACAGCAGGTTAAACAATATGGTACATACAATCACAACCAACAGTGTCACCAACACTTGACCGATCACCGCATCAAATAACGGTGCAACCAAAGAGTCATGATTAACAACACTGATAGTAATCAGGCTTGTACCATCAATCGCACGTGCGTACAGAACATAGTCGCTGCCATTTAACTCGATAGCCGTGTCTTTACCGCTAGTCAGTGCCTTCTGTACATCAGAAAAATCTAGCCCTAGCGAGCTAATGTTCTCATTCAGCAACTTTGTATCAGCGTGCGTGTAAACCGTGCCTTTGTTGGTCGCGATAAACATGTAGCCTTCGCCTGGAAGAATCACTTTTTCAAGGCTGTTTAGAATGTCGGTAATTTCTACATCAGCACCTAAAACGACCTGCTGGCCATGCAGTTGCATTGCAGTACCCAACGACACAACGTTCGCCCCAGTTGCCGCGGCAACCGTTGGGTTATCCATGAACACCTTACTTGGGTTCGAAACCGCATTGGTGTACCAACCCCATACGCGTGGATCATCATTGCCCGGTGGCAACACTACGCCATTCGCATTTTTTTGCGAGCCATCAGGGAACGCTAAGAACACATTATCAAACGAGCCTGAATCACGAACCTGCTTCAGGTGAGTGACCAAGCTTTCTTGTTGTGACTCCTTCGAAAGTGAAGTAAGCGCACGCTCTTTGGATAAGATCCAATCCGATACATATTGATTGTAAGAAGCTGACGCACCTTCTAAGCGCTGTTCAACTTCAATATCCAACCGTTGCAATGAAGCACGAAAAGACAATACCTCGACCAAAATCCCCCCCAGGATAATGGCCATGCTAGCAGAGATCGCCAGCTTATTTTTAAGCGAGAGTTTCTTGAACATAGGAAACCTATAATTTGGAAGTAAAAACCGCGGTGACAAATTTGTCACCAACACAGTTTGCAAGCACCATTTATTTTACGCTTTAAAATAAATTAATAAACCATCCAAGGTTAATATCAGCAATATATGTGAGTAGGGGCACGCATAGCGAGACATTCACCAAGTAAATTATTGATTGCATGAGAAATTATACCGAACAGCCTGTTGTAGGGTAATTAAGTTAAATACGCTCAACATAGCGTTGTTAACTAGACGAAAAATAGAAAAGGACCCAACACATAACGTTCAGCCCTTTATTTCTCGTCATTTAAACCCAACGGCATTCTTATTTCCATCAGATCAATATTTATATTCGATTACTTAGATTTCACCGAAGTTGGGGTTAGTTAATGATCGCT
>NZ_JBFRSN010001316.1:0-3253 GCF_041473595.1 Vibrio sp. 10N.222.46.A1 | reverse complement strand
GCCGCTGCGCGCCCTTGCGCTGCAGAACCTGCAACTGGGTACGGACAGTCAGACGCTCACCAAGACCGAAAGGAAATACCATGTCAGCACTTGTTCAATACTCAAATGTTTCGTTATTCACATCAGAAGAAAAGGGCATCCTTGACCAGGCCGCAAGCATTCTCAAATCCAAACTGTTTATCTCAGAACAAACGCCATTAACCTCGCCTGAATTGGTGAAATCGTTCTGTCAAACGTCCTTGGCCGCTTGTGAGTCTGAAGTGTTTGGGATTATCTTCCTCGATAATCAACATCGAGTGTTGCGCACCAAAGAGATGTTCTACGGTACCGTTAATGCCGCTTCGGTCTATCCGCGTGAAGTCGTGAAAGCGTCGCTGGCCGCGAACGCGAGTGCGGTTATTCTCTATCATAACCACCCAAGTGGCGACGCCACCCCAAGTCAAGCTGACCGACGCATTACCCGTCAACTGACGGATGCGTTGGCATTGGTTGATATCCGAGTACTGGACCACTTTGTGGTTTCATTTGAGTGTGTGGTGTCTTTTTCTGAGCGAGGCTGGATTTAAAAAAGCGGCTTATGGCCGCTGATTGAAACAGGGTAGGAGACTACCCTTTAACACATTTTTGGACATAAACGTGTTATATCACTCGCTAAATTAGCGATAAACGGATTAATTGAGGTATGGAAAAAAGCCTTGAGAACCATTGTCCAGTAGAAACATAAACTCCCCCCAATATAATTGAATTTCGTCAGAGCTTATTTGTTAGGTGCGTTCTCAAACAATGCTATAGCTCATCGTACTTACAGATTTCAATTTGATCTTGGCTAATACCGCAACCAATAAGGGCTTGAGCATGCTCTGTTCTCTCTTCATCGGTATAACAGCAAACTTTCCATCGCGCACCTTCAGTACCATTAGCAATGCGGCGGAAGTATGGCAAGTCGATTGCGTTCAATGAATGGCCAATAATCACAACCTCTGTAACGTCCCCAAGCTCTTCAAAATAACTGCTATTCTGTTCTAAAACGTCATCAACTGGCTTTTTAAGTGCATGAAGGGGATACCTAGCAGCACTTTCAGCATCCGAAAACATCGAACGAGTGCTCTCTCCGTCTTCATCAACTTCTGGTATCTCTACAATATTTTCTCCATGACCAAAAATTAAATCATCGTTGGTCTCAGCACGCCCATGAATATGGAACACGCTTTCATCTTCAATGCCATAGATGAGTTGAAGGGTTGATGTGTAGTTAAAAGTGATAAAATGTGCATTTTCAGGAAACGTGATTTTCTCGCTCGCCCGAGTTACATCTATTTGGTTAACCCACCCAATGAAAGTTTCTTTCACCGTAGAAACATGTATATCGGTTTGCTCAGTAAGTTCATCTTCTAACCCATAAACAAAACTAGGCCTAAAGTCTTCTGCTTGAATATCGACTTCATTATGAAAATCAAAGAAGTCTTCCCAACAGAAAGCACCCAGCGCGTTCTCAAAGTCATGCCAAGGTTCATGATCATGTAAGTCGAAAGAGTAATAATTTTCTAGCTCATCTAGAGTACTTTGTGCGAACTCATAAAACTGACTGTAACTTGTTGGCAAATCGTGCCAAAGATCAAATCCATTACCAATTATATAAAGTGTTGTCATCTTTCTCATACCTCATAGCCCTAATGTCTTGTTATATGTATATGCTTTACAAGCCAAATGCTGTAAATACACTTTGCTGCTTATGATGCGGTAAAACAAAGTTGACGCCCAACGGTGATAGTGGTTTTTGATATTCGACAAGTATGTTGAAGGTATTAACGTAAACACTGCCAATTCGCTTTCTTTCATAGAAAGTATCATTGATAAATCGCGCATAGAAGCCCGCGATCAAGTCTGCCACTTGAACTCCTGAACTCAAGTTTGAGTTAACAAATTCAAGCCTAAAGTCACTATGAACATCTAGATCAGAATTAGGAATCGGTGGAGAGTTCTTTGAGATACTATTCTGAACTATATATTCTTTCGATTTTTCTAAAATAACATCGAAGTCCCGCTGTTCATCGTGCATCAAAACTATGTTCTCAACATTTCCCAAATGATACTTGTTCAAGCGACCAATAATGTTAAAAAATGAATGCACATGCGGCAGTATATTTATTTTTTTAGCTTTCGATTTTCTTTTACTTTTGTTTAATATATCAGGGATTGGTAGATAACTTTCAACAGCCTTTTCATCACCATACTCAAGACAAAAAGACTGAAACTCGTCTATTGAAGCAGCCAATAACCGACTGACATCTCGTTTTTCAAGCATGCTACAACTCGTGCTGTCAAAGTAAGCTTTTAACTCACTCAGGAAGTCAATGACCTTAACGCTTTGTCTTTGAAGACAAACTTTATTAAATAGTTCTAAGTATTTTAGTGGAAGCTCATGCCACATGTAGTCTGCTAAATGATTTCGGGCATATTGGTTGTGTCCATTCGTTTCATCTATTTCACCATAGAAAGGTATAATCAGGCTGCTGATTAAATTAGTAATTATGCAAAACTTCTTATCAACTAACTCTACAAATATAGGAACTCTGTTTCCAACAAGATATTTTGCAAGTTCAAGGAAAAACTCAGGCTTATAAGCATAAATTTCGGTTGATTTCAGTTCATTCTCAACTCCATATTTCAGTTTGAGATCAGACAATTTATCTGCAACGGCCTTTTCATCATCAACTCCAACACACGATAATGCGAACAAAGGTTGACCACCAAACTGCAATGAGAACTCTGGCTTAATCAAATCGCCAGTATTACCACTTTCATCCAAGTAATATCGATGCATATTTATTCCTCTAAGCACATAACGCTTTCTAGACGGAATACTTCCGCTTCTACATTCCGTCTATCTTGCTCGCTCTAAATAAGCAACTCAAATCATATATGTAAGCAATGTGACTTTTGTACATGTACCAAGGAAGAATCACGGAAATAGTCAGTCTCTTATCCCTGCACCGTGTTATTAGTTATGGTATGGCAAACTAACATTAACAGTGTATGAATGATTATTTACTCTAAGAAGGAAAGGGGGCAAAGATTACTTAGAGTAAATGAACTAAATTGATGTGTAGAAAGAAACCAACATGGTGCAGAATTTTTATCATGGTACTGTTTTGACTACCCTAAAGCTCGAATCAGGCAGCTTTATAGAAGAAAACTTACGGCCTTACTATTCGGATGTCCTTTATTCTCTTAAAACGTCTCAGGGGGAAGG
>NZ_JBFRSN010001315.1:0-2309 GCF_041473595.1 Vibrio sp. 10N.222.46.A1 | reverse complement strand
ATCTACCATTGTTGTCATATTGGGTTTTGATGTCTCATGTCTCACCATTTCGCATCAAAATAAACTTATCTAAGTAGGATACCACTTATGGCAAGTCTTCAAATAGCGTTAGACGCCCCTTTTTGCACGAAAAAAGAGTTTCTTAGACGTACTGGCTGGTCTACATCGTCACTCGATAGAGCAATAGCTCGTGGCGAAATTCCCATTCTTCCTAAAAAGGGCGAGAAAGGCTCTGTGCTCATCAACTTAGTGAAAGTGTTCGAGCGTTCTGCGGAGCAAGAAGTATGAGCTTCGCAACGTCACCTAAAACCAAACTCACTCAGCAATACATTACTTTGCTACGCCTATCGAGTGAGTCATGGGAAGACAAGTATCCAAACGAATGTCTGCTATGGCCTAAGTGCGTATTACGTGAACGAAAACAACAAGCTTTTGATGCAGCTTACTGTGATTTTTTGTCAATCATGATGTTGAAGAGACTGCCCGTAAATTAGAACTGAGTGCTTGCTTTTACAGGCCTAGTCTCGGGCGACTACATCATCTTAATACCGTATTAGCCGATTTAGGCGTGGTGGCGGGCAAGGTACCCAGGGAAGAGGAGTCAAAAACGTTCGTTGAACGCATCCTAGAAAATTCGATTCTGTCCGGTGAGCTGTCTAGCGATGCATTGAAGGTGTGCAATGCAGACCGCTTATACAGAAGCGAAAAACGTAAGACGATCGCAAAAGCTCAAGCCGCTATCGGTAATTTGGTTTTGCTTATGTCTGATTTAGAAAACCGCACAAGTGGCACAACCCCTTTGATTAGTATGGGTTTCGAGTTCATTGCCAACGGTGCGCCAATGCCTGGCTTAAGTTAGAGGAATTCGTTATGTCTGTTGTAACAAGAGAACATTTAAAAGTAGATGTCCCACCACTAGAAAACCCATGCCCTGATTTAGTTTGTTGGTCTTTGAATCGCGAGCAAAAAGAACGCGGCCTAGCTCTTTTGCAGCGAACAAGAAAAGAGCTTGGCGAGCGTCAGTTGAGGTCACTCTATCAGACACGAGAAGCTCTACTGAATCAATTTAACTCAAGCGATGACCGCTTAGAGCAAGCTCGCATTGATCGCGAGTTAAAAGCTCTTGATTTCAGCGCAAAGGATATTCAGTCACGCTGGTCATAGTCCAGTGATGCTCAAACGAACATAGCCCTTAGGCATCTTGCCTACACCCTTTATCCCTCTTTGATTTAAAGAGGGAGGGTTTTTTATATCTCAAACCTGAGGAATTGATGATGAATACTATTGAAGAACATCTTTTTAATCAGTCTGTTAACCAAATTACTGTTCGCTTTAATTCAAGTAATCAAGAGCAGCAACACCAAGTCCTGGTCCAGTTAGAGGCTATTGCGAAGAAGCAAGAGCCAATCACAACACATCGACCACAAGAAGAAGTACTGGCCGATCTCAAGCAAGCCATGCAGGGCGATCGCGCTCGTGTGTTTTTTGGTTATTCATTCCCAAGTTGGTATCGCAATGGCTCAATAGCACAGGTTTCACAGCTTCATCATTGGGCGAACTTAGATATGAGTAATCGTCATCTGTTTCTTGAAATGTTAGGGCTACGTGATTCAGGTCATTTTGATGATGAAGCGTTATATGAGTTCGAACAGTTTTGTTTGTCGGCGGTAGGGGGGAGTGAGCATGACATTGCATGAAGTAAACACCAAATCAGAATTTTTTAATGAGGTTCGATTAGGTCGTAAAACGGCTGAGGTTCGAGTCAATGATCGTAAATATCAAGCTAACGACGTGTTGATACAGCATGAAATTGACAAAGATGGGCATAAAACGGGTGCGTCCTTGGTACATGAAATCACTCATGTAGTTCATGGCGGGAAGTTTGGTTTAAGTAAAGAGGTATGTGTTCTTTCTCTTTCTAATTCATCTCATTTAAATAGTGTGATTTTGATGGGGCATTTACGAGATCGTTTAGTTGAAGCTGCAGATTGTATGGAGGCGGGTATTGACGTTGTTCGAGAGGCTGGACTCACTACTACTGATCTAGAAAGGCAGATTCAAGATTCACGCTATTTTGCTACAGAGGCGACGACTCTACTAAAAAAATTAGGGGAGGTGGCAGAGAATGGATGAAATATCACACAATGATCTCTTATACATAGCGGGGAAAGTAATGCCCCTCGACCGAATCAAACGAAATGATGCTAGATACCACGCTGGTTTTTTAGTGCCTAAAATTTACACCAACCAAGAGCAAGCCCTTTTAGACGCTGGTTTTGTTAAAAAAATCCCAATCTACGATCGTGTTT
>NZ_JBFRSN010001314.1:0-3349 GCF_041473595.1 Vibrio sp. 10N.222.46.A1 | reverse complement strand
GGGTATTCATTACAAGCGCCTTGATGATCGCCTTGGTTAAACTTCTTCAATAAGGTGGAGCGTGTGAAGTTACCTGCACCAAGGTTAAAGACAAAACTCACCATCATGTCGTATTCACCTTGGCTTGGTGTTTGGGTGATGTGTTTATTGACGACACGCTCAGCGGCAGCAACATCTTTAACGAATAGCTCAGCGGCTTTCTGCAATGTGAGTTTGGTGTTTTCCGTTACGCCCTGCGTATGACCTAACCCTGCAGTCCAAACATCAGCACTGCATTGGTAGGGCTTCAGCCTACAGCCTTCTTCATTCGCTACATGGCTAAGGCCGTTCTCACTGATTATTAGCTTTGAATCAATAGTAAAGACAATGGCAAGAACGGAAGCCACAGAACACACCACCGCCTGTATTGCTTTGGTTTTTAGGCTCATGCTGAACCCTCTTTTTGTGAGTTCAATTTGTCTAACTGCGCTTGGCTGAGTTTGGTTGCAATCGCGTAGTGACGAATCGCCATGATGCCAGCGCCAATACCGACCGCAACAGACAACACTTGGAGTACGTCATTCACGCCAAAACTGATTAGGGTTGCACTAATGGAAGCTAAGATTTTCTTTAGGCCAGTGACATCTAGTAGCGATACGACTAGTGCCTTTGCCTCTGATTCATTCATTGATTTCTCTCTTATGGCTAGTTAATTAGTTCCCCCATAAACAGTGTATCTAGTTGAGTTTTAAAGGGGACTTATGGCATTTCTAGTGTCGAGATATAGAAGTTCAGGGGGCAAGAAAGAGAAAACCCAGCGTGATGGCTGGGTTTAAATAGGGTTGGGATTAGTTGGCAGGCGGTGTTGGCCAAGGGTTTTCGGCTTTGATTTTCTGTTTGGCAGCTAAGGCTTGCAACTTCAACTGTCGTGCCTCTGTTTCCTGTCCTTCGTCCATAAGGTCCATCGCTTCCATTTTTAGTGGGTCACACATACGAGAATAAAGCTGTCGTCTTATCTCGTCAGTTTGGTTGTACTCGGCAACGTACTTGTTGCTTTGGTTGGTTACCCAAGCGTTGTTAATCCACTCGTCCCATTGTGTGGTTGGCTCGTCTTTTGTGTAGTCGTCAGTGATTAAAGACGCATCATCAAAGTCTTTGGGTTCGTGAGTTTGCTTATGATAAGCCGTAACCTCAACAAACTTAGGTTCTACCGTCCACGTTTGACTTTGCTCATCAAACTTAGCTTGTTCGGTTTCTGAATCTAACTCAGGAACCTCAATGAACGTGGCTAGCTGCGGCAATAGATAATCGTCATAGCCATCAATTTTATGGACTGGACGCTGACCGATATATTCAAATGTATCGCAATCGTAGAAATAGGCCGTTTTCATTACATCCACCCCCTGTGAATTTTAGCTGCGTAGTTGATTGAGTGTGGGCGGATTTCATGTGCTGTCGGGAGTTGTCTCGATGCATCAATGTCTAAGCCATAATTAGCGCCAGGGTCTGCACCTGGAGTGCCGATCTTAGCTGGCGTGCTACCGTAAATAGGCGAACCAAAGATACCACTTTCACTAACCACGGCAGCGCGATAAAACGCAGAAGTTGAGCCAGTAAAATTCCGAATTGCATCGCCTTGATACTCACCATGCGCCACACCTGCCGGAGTCGCACGTGTGTAAGCTCCGACTAAGTGGGGGTTAGGTCTGGTGAATGTGGTTGAACCATCACCGGCTCCCCAATACGCCGCGTACTTTTTCTTATTCGAATCTTTCAAAGCTTGGCTTATCAGCAAACCTGTTTTCTGAGCATGAGCCCAAAGCAGCGCATCGGTCGTTCTGGATAATGGCGCTCCATCCAAATCAACCCATCCCGGTCTTGGATTTGGGTCGTCAAATAATAGAGTCTCACCGCAACGGAGTGCTAACAGCTCCTTTTTGAGCTTGGAAAAGTGAAGCCCTAACAACTCCGTTTCCGTCACATACTGATTGTGCTTAAAAATGACCTGTCCAGCTTGCCCCGAAACCGCAGCTTTTAGAGTGACCATGCCACCAATGCCTTTTGCCAAGGCAATCACTGGGGTTTGGCAATCCACGATGGATTGGCCTGCGGTATCTACAATCTTGATTTGATAGAGGTACTCATTGAAGTGCGTTTCAATCGGTAGGTTGAGCACAAATGTCAGTACGCCATTGTCATCGTAATAACTGGCTTCGATTGTGTCAGTATGGAAAACAGACAAGCTCGCAGGTGGCGCGTTGTGGGTTAATGCCCCTATGAGCTGAAACTTTTTCGCGGTCTGTTTCAGGTTACTTTTGAGAATGCTGATCCCGTGCTGAGTTGGGATACCTTGCAGCGTGCTCATACGGTGTCTCCTATTTCAAGTTGCCAGGTTATGGCAGTGCAGCACAGAAAAGGGGCTTCAGCTTCTAATTCAAGCTGAGAGCTAAACTCTGGCTTCATGGTTAAGGCCGTAGCCAGTTCAAATTGTGTATTTGCATCAAACGGATAAATCCAATGAAACTCGGTGTGTGGCAGTCGTTTTTCTTCTAACGCTTTAAAGGCCGCGTCATTGTTGTAGCTGTACAGGTTTATCTTGATGAGGTTTGGATTCGCGATTTCATCAAAAACTACACCTTTAGAGCCCATCGTCATCAAGAGCCGTTGATAGTCGGAAATCTTCCAACCAAATTGCTGCTCTTCAAACTCAGTTAATAGCGACAGTTCAATATCGTCATGGGTTTGCTTGAAGTCTTTGGCCATGCCTTTGATGGTGTTAGCCAGCTCGACGTTCTCGGTGTCTTGCCAATACTCGCCTTTGGGTAATAGCCCACGGTAGGCGTTTTCAAAATCACCGGCACTGTAGTTAATAATTAAGTCGGCGGTGTCCACGTTACGCCTCCTAGTACATGTATCTGGTTTTTACCAATGGCGACCTCACCAACAGGTGTACGAACAATGAAGTTGTTGGTCACGGTTGAAGTGGTTAACACAATTTCAGTGTTGGTGATGGATTCAGGCTTTTGGGTTATCGGGTCAATTTTGCCCATTTTCCCTTTTACGAGATTTTCCAGTGCAGTGACTACATCATTACGTATGGCTTGGTCTTGAATGCCTTGTATCTCGATGTTGAGTGGCACTTGGTTCGGTAGATGAGCGATTGGGTGACAACCTGCCAGTCGATTTCGCTCAAAGGTGTCTTGCACTAACTTGACCACTCCTGCGCTTAAGGTCGGGTTGTTTTCTCGCGCACCGATATACACTTCCACCATGCCTCGCTGTGGGGTGTTGTCGAGCGCCCAGGCAAAGTCCACATCGGAGTGAGCAGACACGGCCCAGGCTTGGTAATCTTCTGATTTACCGATGAGCT
>NZ_JBFRSN010001313.1:0-362 GCF_041473595.1 Vibrio sp. 10N.222.46.A1 | reverse complement strand
ATATTTTAGAGATAAAACTAATCCATCTATTTGATATCAATTATCCGACTCGCTTTTTTGTACTGGATACGCCAGCCAGACCATGTAGGGAGCTCCCAGCGTTTTGGTGATAACTTTCGGCTACCCGATTGATAGTGAACGTAAATCAGCTTGCGTGCGGGCAAGTATTCTACATCAAGTTGTAAGTCGGCAAGGCTCAGTGCAAACGGGTATTTTTCAGAGAACTCTGAATAGAACCAACTTGGAATCCCATCGAAAGGTATGTCTGCATGGTCGAACATTTCCAATTCGCTCACATCAGTAACTCCTAGCACCTCAAGCTGCTCTATCAACCATAGCTCAAAGTTAATGTTCTCAATTTC
>NZ_JBFRSN010001312.1:0-1178 GCF_041473595.1 Vibrio sp. 10N.222.46.A1 | reverse complement strand
CCATAGCTTAGTTACCGCTTGTTAGGACGCTAAACCATAGATAGTTAAACCATGGCTAGTTGAACCATAGATAGCTCACCCTAGTGCGTTAAAAGAACCACTTCACGCCGACTTCTGCTTTTAGCTCGTAGTCACCTTCTAGCGTAACGCCCGTTGGCAGAGTCACATCTGCAGATGCGTATTGGAGCTTCGTCATTAGCCACTGAGTTCGGTCTTCCTTAATAGGAGCATTCATCATGATGTTGAAAGACGTCGACTCAAGTTCAACTGTGTCGCCAGAAACGTTCATGTATTCAGGCCATGCTTGAACAAACGCGCCAGAATCTCCCATTGGGATAGTAGCAAACAGGTTTAGCATGTAGCCGTCTGCCGTTTCACCAAACACTTCACCAATGGTGTAGTTTACGTTTGGAAACAGCATTGCACCGCCGGTATAAGCAGGGTTAATCAAGCCAATAGCACCGACAGACATCAAGGTATTGTCATCCAAACCCAGTGCCGAGTTCTTAGTGTGGATGAAGTCCGCCATGAAGCCAACACGTGGCATCAATGAACTATCAATTGCTGACACTTGGAAATATTGAGCTCGGCTACCAAGGTAGTCAACGCCCATTGAATCTTTGCCCGGCTTAGCATCTGAGTCGCCAAAGTTGCCTTCGATAAAGCCACCGAACTGAGTCGTTTCAGACCATGACCCAGTTAGCATTGAAGACAAACGGATATCAGCGTCAGAAGTAACAAAAAAAGCAGCTTGTGTATAAACGCGAGTTAGATCCGATGGATCAATCACTTGGCTTTCTTCTTCATTCGCCAAAGCAGTACCAGACATTGCAGCTAACATTGAAGCGGTCAATAATAGTTTTTTCATGTGTAAACCTTATTCTCATTGGAGCCATAGCCGCTTCCGTACTCACATGGCTCAGATTTAAAAACGGGTCAGAGAAATACTCCCTGCCTCCCTCAATTATTAGACGGTAAAAACAATCTTTAAAATTCATAACGAGGGGTAAAAACCATCAATAAAGCAGCAACACACCTTTGCCGTCACTTTATTGAGGCTATGAGTTACTGTTGTTTCGTTTTAAGCTTTTCACGGAGTGTTTGGAAAATGGCATAGAAGCCCGGAGTCATCATCGAACCGACCACCAACACCATCAACATGCCACCCAGCAATGCCA
>NZ_JBFRSN010001311.1:0-1600 GCF_041473595.1 Vibrio sp. 10N.222.46.A1 | reverse complement strand
ATGCGATTGCATTAATCGAGAGCATAGGCCCTACATTCAATGAACTTAGAGGGCTTATTTATGAACAGCAAGAGTTGGAAGATACCACTCTCATTACTTTAGATAGCTCTAAGTCTCTGATAGCGGGTTATTTAGGTGAGATGATGGGCCAATTTATCCAGCAAGATAAATACATCACCATCACCACTAACCATACACCAAGAATTATCGAGCGAGTGCAGTCTGGTAAGGCGACCTTGGGGTTGTGTGCTGGCTTACTGCCGCCGCATCATGGATTGATGACCTTCCATCTATTTGATGAGCCGTTTTACATAGTGAGTAAGTCGCCGCTAACGGAGCTTCCTCCATTGGTGATTACCAACGATATGACCAACCCTGCCAACTCTTATCAGCTCTCAGTGTTAGAAAAGTTTGGTATTAAACCCTTGATGGAGATGGATGCCTATACCGCAGCAGCCCAGCTAGCGCTAGGAGGAACGGGGCCGGCTTTGATCCCGCTTTCTATCGTAAAAACACTCAACATTAAGCCTCAATACCTGTTTAGCTTTCCCGAATTGCAAGGATTGATTAGACCGATTCATATCTGTGTGAGACCAAACAGCTATCAATCTCCGCGAGTTAAAATACTGATAGAATCCATTGTTGATGCTGTTCCCAAAGCAGTTTAGACGCCATTAACATCGACATCACGATCACAAGAGGGCGAATCCATTTCTGCCCTTTTGTTACCACTACTTTAGCGCCAAGTTGAGCGCCCATAAAACCACCAACTGCCATCACTAATCCTAATTCCCAAATTGGCAAGCCAGCTAAAATAAAGAAGATCAATGCGGCTATATTCGATGTGAAGTTAAGTATCTTGGTGCGTGCCGTTGCATCCACTAAAGAGAAGTGACCGATAGCGACAAAACATACCGTGAAAATTGAACCTGTTCCTGGGCCAAAAAAGCCATCGTAGAAGCCAACTCCGCCACCAATACACAAAGCAAACATCGCCTCAGAGATCTTCTGCTTTCCTTCAGACGCTCTAGTTTGGGGTGCTAACAGGAAATAGAGAGAGATAGCGATAAGCAGCAGCGGTATCACGCTAGTCAGTAAACTCGCATCAATGTGCTGGACTAACTCGGCACCAATTGCAGAGCCAATAAAAGTACAAAAGATCGCGAGGCGCATCTCTTTAATACTAACGATGCCGTTGCGCACGAAATACCAACTGGCAGAAAAACTACCAAATGAGCTTTGAAGTTTATTGGTTGCCAGTGCTTGCGTTGGTGGCACTCCGGCCGCTAGCAATGCAGGTAGAGTCAACAATCCACCGCCGCCAGCCATTGCATCAATAAAGCCTGCCGCCGTTGCAACAACAAACAAGATAGCCAATATTTCTAGAGTGATTTCCATATACCCAACGCCTTAAATTCTCGTATAGCGACAAGTTACCACTCACTGCAGATGAGCAATAACGAAACACAAGATTGTAACCTATTCCAAATATTCATCATTTAGCCATCACCAGATTTTCACCAGATAACAGACATAAAAAAGCCCACTCCGAAGAGTGGGCTTTGAGCATTTATATCCGCTTAACAGCGATACGCGTTAG
>NZ_JBFRSN010001310.1:0-453 GCF_041473595.1 Vibrio sp. 10N.222.46.A1 | reverse complement strand
GGAACGCCTATCTTCAGGCTCTAAAATCAACAGCGCAAAAGATGACGCTGCTGGCCTACAAATCTCGAACCGTTTGAACGTTCAGAGCCGCGGTCTTGATGTTGCTGTACGTAACGCGAACGATGGTATCTCTATCGCTCAAACAGCAGAAGGTGCGATGAATGAAACATCAAACATTCTACAACGTATGCGTGATTTGTCTTTGCAATCAACAAACGGTTCAAATACCAAATCTGACCGTGTAGCAATCCAAGAAGAAGTAACGGCGCTTAATGATGAACTAAATCGTATCGCTGAAACCACATCTTTTGGTGGCAACAAGCTGCTTAACGGTACTCACGGTACTAAGTCATTCCAAATTGGTGCAGACAATGGTGAGGCAGTAATGCTTCAACTGAAAGACATGCGTTCTGATAACGACCAAATGGGCGGCAGCAGCTACCAATTTACAGA
>NZ_JBFRSN010001309.1:0-295 GCF_041473595.1 Vibrio sp. 10N.222.46.A1 | reverse complement strand
ATGACATTTGGAATGACGCTTTGAAGCATGAGTAATTCGAAAACCAATTTACTTAAAGGAGTTCCGGGGAAAAACTCTTTCTTTTGAAACTCACCCGGCCAATGCGCCCATCCCCAATCTTCTATGATGTATATCCCACCTGATTTTAGATAAGGGAATGATGTCAAAAAGGCGGCTTTTGTTGGTTCATATAAATGGCTGCAATCATCAATAATTAGGTCTACATTTTTTTTTGGGGAAGTGTAATTCTAATATTTGAATGAGCTTGTCTGTATGATCTTGCTTTACTCCACAA
>NZ_JBFRSN010001308.1:0-341 GCF_041473595.1 Vibrio sp. 10N.222.46.A1 | reverse complement strand
GATTATAACTCTGTAGATCAATTTGACCTCAATATTGATATCAGCCACATCTCAACCGATCGTTCGTTCGTATCCGTATATAGTCGATTTACCACAAGGACAGACTTAACTTACAAGCCTGATTATTCAAGTAAGGTCATTGGAGGCCCTTTAGACAACGGTACATTTACGTCCAACTTTTCGGCGCCGCTAAGCGAAGATATTCTGTTAATTGAGATCTGGTTTTATGATGGTCAAGCGCCGCTGCAACAAGTCGTTGCAAGTGACGGATCACAAATCACTTGGTAAACGTAAAGGAATGAAAAGCGCTGAGTTCAGTTTAACAATAGCTAAATTTAGTT
>NZ_JBFRSN010001307.1:0-379 GCF_041473595.1 Vibrio sp. 10N.222.46.A1 | reverse complement strand
TCTAGAAACCATATAAACCGTATAAAAGAGCATCGCATCATGGATAGAAAACATGCATCCAGGTGAATCAATCTGCCAATTATGTAATTTAATTACACCTTGACCTACATTTTCCTAAAAATAAAAAAGAGAGCAAACACTCATTAAAAACATAGACCAGTGAACTGCAGTTAGCATCAACAGTTGTGTTATTGTATTTCCCTATTCTATACAACAGCCCCTCAACATTAATCAGCAGTTCTACTGCTAATTGAGAAACAGACTATGCCAGACAAGATTTCCACATCAGCACTAGCCAAACAAAAAGGGATAGAAGCGAAGGCTCTATTCAGTGATTTGAAAACAGCTGGCTATATCGTGCGTTCACAGGAGCGTTGGG
>NZ_JBFRSN010001306.1:0-1321 GCF_041473595.1 Vibrio sp. 10N.222.46.A1 | reverse complement strand
GATTTGAATATTGCGTAACCAACCGAAATCACAGAGATCAAAAAGAACACACCTAACCAAATAGATTGATTCGCAGCGTCGTTTGCGGCTTTTTCAGAGTGCAAGATAGTGTCTACGACCTTCTGACTCGCGGATGCACGTAACGTCTCGCTTAACGCAACTAATGAATCATATTCAGTGCTAAGTTGGTTCGCTCTGGAGGTCAGGCTCTCGAAAGAGTCATTGAGATTAATAAAATCTTCGCTCAGCGCGTACGCAGAATCCGTGTACCTTGCTAGTTGTTGTGACAGTTTATTAAAAGCTGTCGCTTGTGAAGGTAAAACATCGGCACCACGACTCGCTTCAACTTGCAGTTCAGAAGAAATTTGACGTGCAAAATCGAGAGCTTGCTCATCTTCCATCACGACAGCAGCTTCGAACTGTTGCTTCACGTTAGGTAAAAGAGAATATATTTTCGTCGCATGCTCAAGTGCAGGGTAGTAACTTGACTCTAACTGCTTTAGGCGCTGACTATTATCATTATGAATAAAGACATTTATTGAGATAATGGCAGCTAGGCTAAGAGATATTATTGAGAGCAGTACAATAAACTGTACTTTAATGTTGATATAGCGAGACAATAGCATAAGGTTTTTTCATTAGCGCTGGTTGTGGCTGATGGTAACGTTTGTTCATATTTAATAGCGAACACATTCACTAAACAAATTTACCGTTATGTTCAAAGCCCGCTTATTTAATTTCTTTAATTAAGTTCAGCTCTTTAATTTTGCTGTCCCAGTCTTCTTTCCACTCTAATAGTTTACGAGCAGGCATTGGACGAGCGATAAAATAGCCCTGAACCAATGTGTCGACATTACTGATTTCACGAATGTCCATCCAAAGAGAATGATCCTCAACCCCTTCAGCAACCGTACTCAGTTCTAATAAGTGAGCCAAGTAGAGAGTAGCGCGAACAATGGCATGGCTTGAACGACTGCTCTGAATGTTTTTCACAAAGTCGATATCCAGTTTCAGTGCTGAAAATGGCAGGTCATCTAATTGCTTGAGTGAAGAGTAACCTGTTCCAAAGTCGTCAATCGCCAGGGGAATACCACGCATGCATATCCTCGTGGTGGACGCTAAAGCAAGAGCGACACTTTCAACTAAATCAGATTCTGTTAATTCCAATTTTATCTGCTCTGTCTCAAGTTCACCTTGGTCGATCAAAGCGAAGATATAATCAACAATATCACCGTCAATAATATCTTTAGCTGTCAGGTTTATTGCAAATCTCCGCTCTCCGAGAAGTGACTTCTCATTGATCGCTTGATTGATTAAATAC
>NZ_JBFRSN010001305.1:0-670 GCF_041473595.1 Vibrio sp. 10N.222.46.A1 | reverse complement strand
GGTAAGCTGTTTATTGGTAAGACACTAAAAGGCTACATTAAAAATGTTCGTGAAGAAGACGGTAAGATTGATTTGTCTCTTCAGAAAATTGGTGTCGCTAAGATGGATGACCTAAGCACTAAGGTTCTGGATCTTCTTGAGAAGAAGGGCGGTTACCTGCCTTTGAATGATAAGTCTTCTCCTGAAGCTATTTTCTCTGCATTCAGAACCAGTAAAGGTACGTTCAAGAAGACAATTGGTGGTTTGTACAAATCTGGCAAGATCACTATCGACAAAGAAGGTATCAGCTTAGTTAAATAAGCGATCCTTTCGGTCAAAAAAAAGCCCAAACCTTCCTGTTTGGGCTTAGGGGAAAGGGCTCCGAAGAGCCTACGCTAATCGTTTCAATCTTTTGACTATTAGGTTGAAGTCTAGTTTAGATTCCCTAAAGTGCGATTTTTCTTATTTGAAATAGTGACTTGAATTGATGTTTGTATAATTAGTCGTTGATTTACAAGCGCTCGCACACAGAGTTACATGACCGGTAGAATAGAAAAAGCCCAAACAATTAACATTGTTTGGGCTTTTTGTTTGTGCGATTCGTTAAGCCGTTAAGCCCGAAAGCTATTTAGAATAGGTTCTTATCGCGCACGAGTTCGCGTGGTAAACCGTTCTTCACTCGGTTGCCAAC
>NZ_JBFRSN010001304.1:0-1818 GCF_041473595.1 Vibrio sp. 10N.222.46.A1 | reverse complement strand
ATGACCACCTGGTTACGCCCTGATTGTTTTGCTTGATATAAAGCGTCATCTGCTGATTTCAAATGCTGTTTGTAGGTACTGCTATTTAATTCTTGATACGTTAAATGAATGGTCGCACCAATTGATGTAGTTAACGCTAACGGACCGGAATACGTTTCTATCGTTTGATCAGCGATTGTTTGCCTTATCATTTCCAACTGTTCGTCTGGGTCTTGAGTGCCAGCAAGCAGTAAAACGAATTCTTCCCCACCCCATCGAGCCAACACATCGTTTGTTGATAGCGCTCGCTCTATACGCTTAGCAACCTCTACCAAAACTTGGTCCCCAATATCATGTCCGTATGTATCATTGACTCGTTTAAATTGGTCTAAGTCCAAAATAGCAAGCGTATACCCGAACGGCGACAAACGGTATGGCATTGGCTGAGTTAACAATTGTTCTAGGTAGCGTCTATTGAATAAACCTGTCAACTCACATCTCGTCGATTGCTTAACCAACTCTTTGTTGGTCTTATGCATAGTGCATAACCTTACCAGAAGTACAGCAAAGCTTATGATGACCATAACACCGAGTACGACAACAATGCGGTCTTTTAAGCTCTGTTTATCTAGCGTCATCTCTGCGAGCTCTTTTTCTGCATTAAGCAGTTCATTCTCTTTCGCTAATGAAGCCGTAGCAAAGTCTTGTTCTAATAAAAAGATATCACTCTGACGCTTTTCAAATAACAGCGCTTTGTTGCCCTTGTAATAAAGCTTGAAATACCGAAGTCCAATTTCACTGTTGCCTTTAGATTCATAGTATTCTGCAAGCGCTTTGAAACCAAGCACCTTCCAACTACGGCTGCCAACAATATCAAACATCGTAGACGAACGTTTTAGATCAAAGAAAACAAAGTTATCTTGGTTCAAACCGATATTTGCTAAAGCTCTGTTTAAGTAACACTGACCCAGTTGGAGTGTGTACTTTGCAACACCCGGGTAACCAATACATTGGTTTGTTACTTTCCTTGCTAACTCAAAGTTTTTTTCTGCTAGCAGTACTTCACTCTGAGCTTTTAGAAGAAGGATTTTGTACCTTTCACTTACGCTATCATCATTAAATTTGGTGGCACTTTTATAAGCCTCTCGACCTTTTACTAAGTCGCCACTGCGTAGATAAGCAAATGATTCATTAACATATAACACACCGATGGTTGAACCATCGCGTAGTCCACTTTTGATATAGAGTTTTTTGGCCTGTTCGATAAGTTTGAGTGCTTTCGGCCAATCTTCCAGATAGATATAAAGCAATGCCATATTCGACATCAACTTACTGTTATAGATATGCCGTGGGTATTTCTTGCCAAGATTTAAGCCCTTATGAAAAAAATACTGAGCTTCGGAAAAATCATTTTGGATGTTTTTGATCGACCCAACAGTGTTGTAGGCTTTTATCAACAGTTCTTCATACTGGATTGATTCAGCGATACTTATTGCTGCTTTAACTTGAGATTCAGCCTCTACTAATTCACCTTGACTCATCTGCTCAATCGCTAGTTCAACTAAAGATTGCGCCTTTAACCACCCCATATCTTCACGCTGTGCTAATGCCTTGATCTGTCGTGTGTATTCAGACACAGCCTGTTTATCGAGATCATGCTGTGCGAGATTCGATAAAATCATTAGTTCATAACCACGATAGATGGCTTTATGTTGCGTAGGGCTCGTTGCTTTTAAGGTTTCAAGCTTTTGGGAGGCAAGCTTTGGATCACCGCGAGACACATTAAGGATTTCAATGAGTTCAGCGCCATATTGAGTCGCTGATAACTCTTTTTCGGGA
>NZ_JBFRSN010001303.1:0-848 GCF_041473595.1 Vibrio sp. 10N.222.46.A1 | reverse complement strand
GCAAGCTGCCCTTTTGTGCGTGTTTTTTTGTTTTCTTCCTGTCTTTAAAGCGTGCATTAGCGGCTATTTCAACTCCTAGCTGGGCATTGGTCAATGCGTCGTCACTGTTATCCGTTGAGCTTAAATAGGCGGCTTCAAGTTCTGGTGGTCTGAACAAATTCGGCAGAGTCCCCCTCATTCCATCAATGTCAGATTCAGTAAAGTCTGTGATAACAGAAATTCGCCATAATTCTTCAGCAAGCAACTTATAGCTTTGATCTAATAAAATCATATAAGTGTGGGCTTTATTCTGACATCGGCCAAGTGCAACTATGTTGACACTGCGGTCATATTTTTCATTTTTACGCTTTTGATAAGCTTTTGTTGTTAAATGGGAGGCTAATTTATCCCACAGCAAAATTTTAAGGAGAAGGGGATTAACCATGGTATCCGCCTCTACATCAGTACCTATACCTGCTGTTAAGCCTGCAGCCGCTCTCACTTTAATATCGCCGCTACCGCGTACAACAGCCTCAAGTGCCGCGTTTATTCCAGCGCCAGCACTTACCGAAGCTTCAATTTTAAAACGTGCAGCATCAATACTGCGCGCTTTAAAAACGGCTGTTGTCGATCCCTTCGCTTTAGCACCGATAAAAGCACTACCACCGATAGCGCCGACAATAAACTCATCAGCTCCGAGGATATTGCTGCTGTTGAATGCTCCGTTTACCTGAGCTTTAACTTCCGCGCCGACAAATAAGGACGCTTCGCTTTGTAGAGCAAATAACTGTCCAATACTCAGTTCATGGCTGACTTCAACCATTACGCCAAATTTTGCCGCCAGTTCAAGGTTAACCCCGATATCGATG
>NZ_JBFRSN010001302.1:0-1715 GCF_041473595.1 Vibrio sp. 10N.222.46.A1 | reverse complement strand
GCCCTAGTGGCTGGTTTTTTCGTTTTTGGTTTCTTCATCCTTGCCTCTTCATTTCTCCCCTTTACCTTTCATAGACCCACTCTATTTTGATGAGATCCTAAGTTGAACCTTTGTTGATAGACCGGTAAATAAATCAAAGTCACAATTAACCATAATGCTCAATTTGTTTCATTTTTTTATGGGATAACCCTAATTAAAACATGCGTATGAGTGATAGTGTCCCTCTTTATATTTCTTTAATTGTTCTATAAGAGGTTCTTAAATATGCAATTTACTCTAAAGAGGAAAATGGTTTTCTCTGTAGTTTTGGCGATTGCTGTTACATCTGCCATTCTTCTTTTCATGGGTTATAAGACTTTTCAAACAAACAGCTGGCAAGCAATAGAAAGTGAAAGTCGCAATACACTTCAAGCTCATGCTAAGGGCATCAGTGACTGGTTTTATGATAAGAAACAAGCAGTACACGGGCTTAAGCAACAAGTGCAGCTTAACCCTTCAATAGATATCGTTCCTCATTTACGTCAAACCTTGGTATCTGGTGGGTTTGGATTGAGTTATTACGGTAACAAAGAAGGTGAGATGTTCCGTCATGACCCTTCATTGAATAAAGCGGGCTATGACCCAAGAGTCCGAGGTTGGTATAAACAAACCTTAGCTGAGAATCGAGCGGTGACAACAAAGCCGTATGTAAGTGTGACGATGCAAACCTTGGTGGTGACACTGACAGACCCAGTGACCGAGAATGGATCGATCATCGGTGTTGTGGCATCAAACTTGGCATTGGACAAATTGATTGAAGACGTATTAGCCATTCAGGTTCCGGGGAATGGGCGTGCGATTCTGATTGATAAGCAAGGGACGGTCGTTGCTCATCAAAATAAAGATTTCATTCTGAAACAAGTCAATGATATTGCGCCAGAGCTGAGTGTGTCTGGCTTGAACAGTGCTGCGCAAAACTTGACGACGATCTTTACTCAAGTGGATGGTGCCGAGCGAGTCATCATGGCTGAGCCGATTAAAGGCACAGACTGGTTACTTGTGATTGAAATGGATAAAGACGTACTAGAGCAGCCCCTGTTCGATATGTTGATTAGCCAAATCACCACAGGTTTGATTGTATTGATCGTTATGGCTGTAGCAACCTCATGGTTTGTGGCTCGTCAATTAGTTGAACTAGGGCGAGTGAGTGAAGCATTAGCTGATATTGCGGAAGGGGAAGGCGACCTCACACAAAGACTACAAGTGTCGAGCCAAGATGAGGTGGGTCAACTTGCCGATAAGTTTAATGTCTTCGTTGATCGGCTCCATCAAATGATGCAAAACGTCACTCAAGTTTCTACCGCGATGAACAGCGGTGCCGAGCATGCTAATACCAGTGCGATGAAGCGCAGTGATAGTGTAAGCAGGCAACAAGATGAGATCACGATGGTGGCAACGGCTGTGACAGAAATGGCGACAGCAACAGCGGAAATCGCCACGAATGCTGAGAGTACGGCAAAAAGTGCGACTCATTCGGTGGAGTTGAGCGAGCAAGGCTTCCAACAGATGGCTAAAAGCCAATCATCGATCAATGACCTCGCTACTGAGCTAACAAGCGCTGTGTCTATCATCAGTGAGCTTGAAGAGCATGGTCAGCAAATCGCGTCTATCTTAGCGACGATTCGTGAAATAGCGGAGCAAACGAACTTACTCGCGCTCAATGCGGCCATTGAAGC
>NZ_JBFRSN010001301.1:0-867 GCF_041473595.1 Vibrio sp. 10N.222.46.A1 | reverse complement strand
AGTTAATGTAAATTATATTCAAAAATAAAATAACCTTGAATTCTAATTTCAGCACCGAGCCTACTGCATAAATACAACGTTGCTCATCTTCTTTGAAAATAACGTCTAACGCCCAGGACTCTGGTTCTCAATGTGCCAAAGTTTTCTTGTCGCTCTTGAGCGGCTTTGTTGAAGCGCTCATTTAATCGCCAATTTTGAGTTGAGAGCCTTTTCCTATATTCTTATCATACCTTGATGTATTCACTCTCATAATCATACCTTACAAACACAATCAATCCAGGCGTCAACACTTCAAAAAAACACCTACCGACAAACCAATTATATTGCGTGACCGAGGGCGGATTGATATCTGATTATCAGGCGACACTATGGATAATTGGCAGAGTGAGCAACGCACTTATGATGGAACAGGCTCATCCCCCAAATACCCTGATAGCACAATAAGAGCGTGCCATTATTTGAGACTGGTCTTCAAACAGCCCCTACGCCAACTTCAAGGTCTCATCGATAATCTATTAAAAAGAATGGGGTACGCAGATCTAGCCTGTCCAGACTATACCTCTCCTTCTAAGCGCTTATCTCAACTAGGTCTTAAGAAGCCCGCATTCAAATCCACATATAAACCGAATGAGGGGCCGTAGGGGCACTGTGTGAAAAAATTGATATAGATGCAGACCATGTTTCAGCCGATAAAATGGACGATACCGAGGACGTCTAGGACGCATTATCGAGCAAATTTCCTGAAGCCGATAATCATTCCTCCCAAAGATAATCTGTTTGCTGACGACGCTCGCAATCCTAAAAGGATGAGAAATTTAGTGGCGTATTCTGCATTAGGTCCCATACGGTGGCAAAAGACAAAGCAGT
>NZ_JBFRSN010001300.1:0-875 GCF_041473595.1 Vibrio sp. 10N.222.46.A1 | reverse complement strand
AGGTTCTACCGCTACCACTTCTTCATGAAGCGGCCAACGAGACTTGGATGATACGACCAACAGTGATCAAACATGGTCATAAGTTGAGGGTTACCATACTTAGAAAGACTAACCGCATGGAAACGGTTTTTGTGCTCTTTCAATTTTTCAACCTGAGCAATCATTTCATCAGATTGCTTAGGGGCGATAAAGTCAGAAAGTACGATCAAATCTGCGTTCTTGTATTTATCACCCGTCATCAGGTCAATCGACTTCATGAGTACAGGTTCTAGATCCGTACCGCCGTGGAATGAATAGCTTAAGAAGTCGCTCGCTTCACGCAGGCCATCTTGCCTTGTTAACTCATAGGTAATCTGCTCAGAAGAGAACAGAATCACGTAACAGTCTCTCTCTTCCGCAAGCGCGATTTGCATCAAAGCGTAAGCCATTGCTTTGGCTGACTGCTCTGGGAACCCACTCATAGAACCAGAAGCGTCCACACAGACGATGAACGGCCCTTTTTCAATATCGACGTTTTTGCTATCAGGCTTTTGCGCTTTTACTTTACGTAATGTCCGTGATTTACCTTGCGAACGATAGCTCAATAAACGCTTGTCGGCCAAGTGCTTATAAAAGATAACCTCAAGTTCAGGGTAAGCGAGGAACATGGTTTCGTTTGGCAGCATCTTGTTGAGATCATCACTTTCGTGAATCCCAACAATATCATCGACCGCTTCATCGCTTTTCTCTTCAACCATCTGCAGTTCTTCTACAGGAGCTTTGTGTAGCGAAGGATCATCTTCCTCACCAGCCATACGTCCTAGTTTTTCTGCGATCTCTTGCAAACCCTTGTGCTTATTCAGAAACTCAGCGTGGCGCTTCATGATGGTTAGGTC
>NZ_JBFRSN010001299.1:0-947 GCF_041473595.1 Vibrio sp. 10N.222.46.A1 | reverse complement strand
GATCCTTTGTTGGCTTTGGAATTTCATCGACAATTTACTCATTCACTCTTCTTTATCCCCATTGGCAGTTTGATCTGTGCCTTTGTTCTACATCATCTGATTGCAAAAAGGCGCGGGCTTACTTTCAAGCAAAGCTGGCTGTTTTGCGCTCTGGGTTATGGCACTCATGCACTGTTAGACGCTTGTACCACTTATGGCACGCAGTTACTTTGGCCTTTGACTAATGCGCGTTTTGCTTGGAATACCATATCAATCATCGATCCTGTTTATACGCTGCCCATCTTAGTTTTGCTTGTGTTTGCAACGTTGAAACGAGCACCTTGGCTAGCACGTGTTGCGTTTGCTTGGGCTCTAATTTATCCAACATTAGGGATGATACAAAGAGATAGGGCAGAGGCGATTGGGTGGCAATTAGCGGAACAAAGACAACATACGCCGATTCGATTAGAGGCAAAACCAAGCTTTGCGAATATCTTAGTTTGGAAAGTGGTGTACGAAACAGAGGCTCATTATCATGTAGACGCAGTGCGGGTTGGTACATCGGTAAACGTATATCCAGGAGAGTCGGTCGCTAAGCTGAACGTTAGCAGGGACTTACCTTGGCTTGACCTGGATTCTCAACAAGCCAAAGATATTGAACGCTTCCGCTGGTTCTCTAATGGTTATATTGCTCTGGACCCAACGGACGAGTTGCGTATTATCGACGTCCGATACTCAATTGTACCGAATCAAATGAAAGCACTTTGGAGTATCAAGTTATCAAAATCTGTTGATGCCAATTCGCATATAAAATACGAAACTCATCGAGACAACACCCCAGAGTCGAGACAGATCTTCTTCGATATGCTCACTGGCGATAAATGATCTAGTTCTAAACAGTAAAAAGGCTGAGTCAGATAACCTGCTCAGCCTTTTTTATTCGTTTGTTTAACAGGTCGATGTTGCAT
>NZ_JBFRSN010001298.1:0-329 GCF_041473595.1 Vibrio sp. 10N.222.46.A1 | reverse complement strand
GTCCCGCCTAGTGCGGGACATTTTTTTAGCGGGGGATGAAGCGGCTAAAGCGCTTGTCCGTTAACCGACAATTTCACATCAATGTTGCCACGAACCGCGTTTGAGTAAGGGCAAACTTGGTGCGCCGTTTTCACAAGCGTCACAGCTTGTTCTTGCTCTAGAGCCAGTTCAATCGATAGAGCAACAGTTAAAGCAAAGCCGCCGTTTTCATTTGGTCCAATACCGACTGTTGCAGTCGTTGGCGCCGATGCGATTTTGATTTTCATCTCTTTTGCAACGTGAAGCAGAGCATTTGAGAAACACGCAGAGTAACCCGCAGCAAATAGTTG
>NZ_JBFRSN010001297.1:0-275 GCF_041473595.1 Vibrio sp. 10N.222.46.A1 | reverse complement strand
ATATGCGATAGAAAGCTTCTAGCTCTGAGTTGCTAACTCTTAAACGTATTCGAGAGCTCTTTCAGCGATGTTGCCAACTCAGCCTGCTCTTTCGCTGTTGCAGCAATTTGCGTTGCGCCTGTCGTAGATTCTGTCGACTTCTGCTCTACCGCGACAACGTTCTGAGCAATATCTTGAGTCACTACTGCTTGCTCTTCAGTTGCGGTTGCGATCTGCTCTGCCATGCTGAATATTTCGCTCACAGCCCCTGAAATATCTTGCAGGGTCTGTTCTAC
>NZ_JBFRSN010001296.1:0-770 GCF_041473595.1 Vibrio sp. 10N.222.46.A1 | reverse complement strand
GTAATATGCACTTCAATCCTCCATTAGAGCCAGCGACTCTTATTAAACGCTATAAACGCTTTCTCACTGACATCCAACTTCCAGACGGCAGCGAGCGTACTATCCACTGCGCTAACACCGGAGCGATGACAGGATGTGCGACTCCTGGCAATACGGTGTGGTACTCAACGTCAGACAATGCAAAAAGAAAGTACCCAAACAGCTGGGAGATCTCAGAAACAGACAAAGGTCACCGTATTTGTGTAAATACTGCGCGGGCAAACCAGCTAGCGGTGGAAGCAATTGAAAATGGGACTATAGTTGAACTCTTAGGTTATAACGCGTTACGAACCGAAGTGAAATATGGCAGTGAGAATAGTCGCATTGATATTCTGCTTGAAGATAACGAAAAGCCGCCTTGCTATATCGAAGTAAAAAGCGTCACTTTGCTCGACGAAGAAGTGTCAACTAAGCAACAAATATCAACTAAACAACAAGCGTCGACCGAAGGGCAAGGTTTTTTCCCTGATGCAGTGACAACTAGAGGCCAAAAACATCTGCGAGAACTCACAGAAATGGTCGAATCTGGAAGTAGAGCCGTACTTTTATTCACTGTTTTACATTCAGGCATTGAAAAAGTGTCTGCGGCACACCATATAGACGCCAAATATTCGTTATTACTAAAACAAGCACAAGACGCTGGAGTTGAAGTGCTTTGCTATAAAGCAGAGCTCAGCAGTACTCAAATACAACTAAAACAAGCCGTTGAATTTATCAATAGCTAAGCAAAA
>NZ_JBFRSN010001295.1:0-436 GCF_041473595.1 Vibrio sp. 10N.222.46.A1 | reverse complement strand
ATCAGGAAGCAGGCTAGGAAGAAGATCATTGAGCGCAAACCCTTTCTCCAATGCTAGGTTGGCGGTTGCCAACGCACCTAAATCGTTTATTTTTCTATTTTGGGTAATCACCGCTCGTCTTATGGAAAACATCGGCTCACTAAAAGTCATGTAATTATGGCGCTCCTTGGTCGAAGAGACGCCGACTAGCAGATCTAATTCACCTCTTTCGAATGCACTCAGTACATCACTAAATGTTGAATACAACTTAATCTGATATTGGAAACCTGCATTTACCGCTACCTGATCCAACATACTGATGAGTAGCCCTTCAGAAACAGTGTTGCCTGAGGGAGTTTTATGTTGATAGCTGTAGGGGACCATGTCGTAAGAAGGCAGACCAACCCGCAATATGACTTGGTCACTCGATGAGTTCCCTGTTTTGCTTGCTAAGGAG
>NZ_JBFRSN010001294.1:0-388 GCF_041473595.1 Vibrio sp. 10N.222.46.A1 | reverse complement strand
GCCTGAAAGTGACGGGCGCGACGGGCGTAACAGGCACTGGTACGGGTGAGCTAACCATTAAAGATGATGGCACCGGTCCTGTAGACCCAACCGATCCAACTCCGCCAGTGAATCCAGATGATCGCCCAAGTGTGAGCATCGAAGACAGCAAAGTTATTAACGAAGGTTCAACCGCGAGCTTCGATGTCAGCTTAAGCAAAGCTGCATCCATCGACGTCAGCGTAACGCTAGAAACCCTTTACGGCACAGCAACAGCGGACGACATCAACAGCGTTGTTGTGAAAGATGCCGCGGGTAACGTAGTGACACCGAACGCTGATGGCTCTTACACAGTCAAAGCGGGTGAAACTAAGTTAATCGTTGAAGTCGAGACCAAAGACGACGGCAC
>NZ_JBFRSN010001293.1:0-1558 GCF_041473595.1 Vibrio sp. 10N.222.46.A1 | reverse complement strand
GTCAATCACTTGGCAAAAACTTCTTCTCGCGACGAGTTTGGCAAATTGCTTCATCTAGCTAACCAAGCAATTATTAAGCTAAAGCCTGCTCAGCCTTCACAAGATATTGATAAACAAGACTTTCGATTCATTCGCTTACCACTATTTTTATTGGTCCTCTCGGAAGCGTCTTCACTAGCCTTTTTTCCTAGGTTCGTGTCTTCACTGGACAACATAACGGGTTGGATTCCTGACAACCTAGTGACTAGTCTACCAATTTCACTGTTCATGTTGTGTTGGGCGATCTCACTACCATTTGCGGGATACTGGTCAGACAAAGTAGGCAGAAGACATTCGTTGATGACAGGAGGGCTGATCACGAGCATAGGGTTAATCGCTACTGCTTTCGTTCAATCCCTCGAATTCTTATTAGTAGCGCGTGCATTCACGGCGGTTGGTTATGGTATCGTTTTTATTTCCGCACAGGGTTATGTGTCAGATACCACCAACGATTCTAATCGTACTAAAGGAATGGCGACTTTCTTGTCATCATTTTTCTCTGGCTCTCTATGTGGAGCCGCGATTGGTGGGATCCTTGCGGAGAAGCTTGGATACTCAGAGACGTTTATGCTCGCTGGATTGATCGCAACGCTCAGTGTCTTACTTGTCTATGTGTTTTTTGAGAAATCAAGCACAATTAACTCAAGTAAACCTCTCAATTTAAAAGATTTCAAACAACTGTTAAGTAACAAATATTTTGCATTAATCACGATATTCAGTGCGATACCAGCGAAGATCGTACTTACTGGTTTCCTTTACTATATTTGCCCGGTTTATCTACAATTCTTGGGCGAAAGTAGCTCTGTTTCTGGCCGAGTAATTATGGCTTACGGTCTTGCAATCATCGTCATTTCACCGTTGAGCGCAATTCTAGTCGACAAACTCAAAAACAAAATGGCTTTCATTTTTATCGGTGGGCTACTTTCTTCTCTTGCATTACTCAACTTCTACTTCTTCCAAGGTACATTGGGAGTGTTACTGATCGTCATCATTATCGGCATTGCGCATGGCATTTGTGTTTCGCCTCAAATACCACTGGTCATCGAACTACTCTCCGGCCAAGGAATTGAAAAAGGGAAAATTATCGGTATCTTCAGGCTCACCGAGCGCATCGGTAATATTGCAGGGCCTATGCTAGCAGGCGTATGTTTGAGCATTTTTGGTTACGATAATACCATCCTTATATTTGGGGTTTCATTACTCGTGAGTTCATTCAGTCTAATTCTGTTCTTTTCATTATTTCTAGAATCCGATAAACAGAAATTAGGGGTTCAATCATGAGATTTTTAGTTTTCGTTATCACCTTTATTTTAATGACTCCCTTCACCTTTGCCAAAAGTGATGAAAAACACGTTGTCCTTTTATTATGGCGTGGAGTAACTGATGCAGAGCAAGGTTTTATGGACTATTTATCACAACACGTTGATGTGCGATTCACGGTTCTCGATGCAAACAGCGATAAGGCTCAACTTAAACAAAATATTAAAGATTTAAAATATAAGAAAGCTGATCTTATTCT
>NZ_JBFRSN010001292.1:0-1319 GCF_041473595.1 Vibrio sp. 10N.222.46.A1 | reverse complement strand
TTATAAACGGTTATAAACGGTTATAAACGGTTAAGACTTATAGACCTTGAATGCAGAACGCTCTTTGCTTTAGAAGCTATAAGCCGTGCGGCCTATAAATCTATAGACCTACAAACCTTGAACCCTATAAACCTTGAACCCTATAGACCTTGCACGTATTGAGCATTAGTTCGAACTTCGACCATCTGCTCTAGGTTCTGTTGTGAACCATCAACACCATTAATCAAACCTTGGAAATGTTTAATCAGCTCTACTTTGTCTTGTACTTCTTTCGAACCCGCGCCGATGTTGGTCAGGTCAATGAAGAACTCGTCGAACAGACCTGAGAAATCCGTTACAGCGTCATGGTTTAAGAACTGCTCGTGGTTGTAAATGCTTGGGTAGCCACCCTTCTGTTTATCAACCGCGAAAGAGATGCCTTTCACGTTGGTAATCGTGGTCGCTTTCTCACACTTCAACATGCAACCTGCTTCGATGCTTGGCTTGTTACAACCCACGGTTCTTTGGAAGAAACACTGGCGGCTGGTCATCATCAAGATTGGGTGGTAGATGCTGTAGAACAGTTTGAAGTTCTCTGGGCGGCGAATATGACGAATCTGACCTTTGTTGATCTCGTTCGAAATGAAAGCACCAGCACAGTTCAGCTCTTCTTTCAGCGTAACCAGTGCGTGAGAGTTTGTGGTGTTCATGAACGGGCCTGCAACCCACTCGATACCCATCTCGTAAGCTTTGTAAGCAATACCCGTGTTGTTGGTCACGATGCGAGCTGGCTTGATCTCTTCAAGAATACGAACCGCTTCGTCGTAATCTTTACCGATCAATACTGCTGGGAACCAAGGAATCAAACGTGGGTTTGCTGCCAAGATGTCGATGTACTTGTTACAACGCTTCTTGAAGCTTTCAGGCAGTTTGAAGTAAACATCCGCGTCGGTTACGTCACACAGGTGCAAGTCTTCCACATCAGCGATAAGCATCGACATGGTTGGCTTCTCGTTAACCTTTGGTTGCTGAGGCAGTGCTGGCACTTCAACGTGCTTAATCACTTTCACAGAACCGTTTAAGATGAAATCGATTTCGTCTTTTAAGACCGACACTTCTTTCAAAGGAAGAATCAGACCTTCATCTAAGTTGTCGTAGTTACAGTTTTCTAGCGTATGAACCGCACTCTTCACTGATTTGAAACGCTTCTCAAGTAACGCCTGAGTAATCGCAGTCTCTTTAGCTGTTGCCAATAATGATTGAGATTGAACCGTAAAGTTTTCTTTTGGTGTGTTCACTGTCACTGTAAATGGCTGACCCACCTTAGCGTTAAACGACAA
>NZ_JBFRSN010001291.1:0-1434 GCF_041473595.1 Vibrio sp. 10N.222.46.A1 | reverse complement strand
AAAGTACACTGAAAAAGTGATGGGTACTGATCAACTGGCTATCGGTCACTTCTCGACACTGTCTTACATCGTGTCTGGCTTCATTGGTAGCAAATTCGGTGACACATCAAAATCAACAGAAGACATCCAAGTTCCTAAAAGCTTAATGTTCCTGCGTGATACGCCAGTAGCCGTAGCAACAACAATGGCTATCTTCTTCATGCTTGCGTCTATTATTGCGGGCGGCGAGTTTGTAGAAACAGTATCAAGCGGTCAAAACTGGGTTGTATTTACCTTCATGCAATCTCTAATCTTTGCTGGTGGTGTTTACATCGTATTGCAAGGTGTGAAGATGCTAATTGCTGAAATCGTTCCTGCATTTAAAGGTATCTCTGACAAACTAGTACCAGGAGCAAAACCTGCTCTAGACTGCCCTATGGTATTCCCAGTAGCACCAAACGCGGTACTAATCGGTTTCCTTTGTTCTTTCGCGGCTGGCCTACTAGCAATGGCAGTTCAAGGTGCACTTGGTTGGACAATCATTGTAGCGGGTGTGGTTCCACACTTCTTCGTAGGTGGTGCGGCAGGTGTTTACGGTAACGCGACTGGCGGTCTACGTGGTGCAATTCTAGGTTCATTCACGCAAGGTCTGTGTATCTCTTTCCTACCAATGCTACTACTTCCAGTACTGGGTGGTCTTGGGCTTGAAGCAACAACATTTGCTGACTTCGACTTCGGTGTTGTTGGTCTGATTCTAGGATGGATTGTTTCATGAGCCTATTCGATTTAATCGGTAACCAAGGCGTTATCATCAACTCTGAAGAGAACCTAACGGTTGATGCTGCGATTGATTTAACCTGTTCAACACTGTTAGCAAGCAAGAAAATTGAAGCAAGCTATGTTGAAGCTATCAAGCAAAAGCACAAAGACATCGGCGCGTACTATGTTCTAGCACCAAAGATTGCGATGCCTCATGCTCGTCCTGAAGATGGTGTGAACGAAGCATCACTGCAGGTGACAGTATTCAAAAAGGGTGTTGATTTAGAGTCGGAAGACAACGGTGACGTTTACCTTTCAATCACTCTGGCAGCGATGGACTCAGATAGCCATATCCATACTATTATGGCGCTATCAGAGTTGTTCCAAAATGATGATGACATTGATGCCATTATCGCAGCGGAAACAGAGCAAGAGATCATCGAGATCTTAAAGCGATACTAGTTACGCTAAAAGCTGTTACTCCAGAGAAAAGCTATCAGACCGAGCCCTGCTCGGTCTTTTTTTTACACGTTTCAAATGACGATGCACCAGATTAACAAAGAGATGCCCGCCGAAGAGCTTTTCAACTCAGAACTTACCAACTACAGAGCTTCTCACCTAAAAGCATCTCAACTCAATAGTCGACAGACAAGCGCCCCCGGCTCCCTTAATGCATCCACGTTATAGCTAAGTACA
>NZ_JBFRSN010001290.1:0-1362 GCF_041473595.1 Vibrio sp. 10N.222.46.A1 | reverse complement strand
GTATTATATAGATAATATTATCACTGAAGCTAGTGAGGCATCTGCACAACGATCTATGAAAAGTACAGCGTTAGCAAAAAAAAATGGATTATTGATCTCTATTGGGTTCTTAGAGTTATGCATGGATAATGCAGCTAAAACCTCAGATGAGCAATTATACTATTGTGAAAGAGCATTAGGTAATTTCAAAGCAGAACTGTCACCTCTGGAGTTAGAGTTAAACGAAGATATAATTAATTTAAATGCTTATGGTGCAATGAAAATTCAATTAGATTATGAGGTTAGACTTATAGAAAATGAAATTAAATATGACAACTCACCATCAAGTCAAGAGAAGTTAGCCGAAACGTTACTTAGTTGGGTTAGCTTCATTACTATTTTGTTATCTATATTGTCCATATACTGCTTAGTTGTGTATACATTATATAAAAATCGCCGATGAAATTCGTATAACAAACGCTTCAAGACAGATTCGCAACACGTGGCGCTTTTACTATGCGTCGCGTAGAGTGTTTAATTATGTATGGTGTTGCTCACTACTTAAGCGGGCGTTAGCTGGAGTAAAAGTTTCAAGGGTTTAAATCTATTTATTCCCGCACTAGCTACACATGCGAAAGAATGGTGCTAATCACTATCTCGCCAGTGGCACTGTTTGTATCTCTGGTGAATCAAACTGATTCGTTTACTGAAGTGGTTTGTTCGTTTAGTTCTTTGACGCGGTTTCTTGGATGTTGTGAGGCTAGATAAATTCTCATACTCATGAGCACATTTCATTAACTGCTTCGAAAGCATCCTTTTCAAATTCAGCCGACCTTTTTGGATTGAAGTTTTACTATTACCTCTTCTTTGCCAAGCACTTTTTTGGGTTGTGTTTGAGTTTTTAACGTAAGGCTTGGTTTTTGTGCTCGCTGGGCGTAAAGTCAAAGTAATCAACATCTTGGTATGCCACGTATCATTGTGCAATCAGCTAACAAGGCGCTAAAGACGGACTAACAAACGCTTGGCATTTTTAGCTTGGTTTAGTCGTGTGTTTAAGGTGTTTTAATTGAGTGAAGTGGTAGGTTTGTTAGCCACTTAGCTAATCGTTAGCATTATTTTCAGTTCAGAGGTAAAAATGAAAATTATTGAACAATATAGTGAGTTGGGACAAATTTTTGATGCAGTTAACGACTCCAAAATTACAATTGTCTCCGCATTTGCTAGTGGGACAGAATCAATAGTTAAAGGATTGACAGCTAGAAATAATGTGGAATTAATTGTTGGTACAATTAATTCATTTTCTTCACCAAAGTATATTGAGAATCTAATAGACTTAGAGTCTGAAAATTTAAATATTTATATGGATTTTCGCTATGCGAATAG
>NZ_JBFRSN010001289.1:1520-2281 GCF_041473595.1 Vibrio sp. 10N.222.46.A1 | reverse complement strand
AAGGGAGCCTCATGGCTCCTTTTTTTTAAAGTTTTATATAAATAGGTCGATACAAGAGCAATCGTAAGTTTTATTCATCTTTTTGTAAGTGAAGGTCTATGGCTATAACTGTGAATACGAATGTTTCAGCATTAGTGGCTCAGAGGAATCTCTCTAATGCCAATAACATGCTGAACCAATCTTTGGAGCGCTTGGCTTCAGGGAGTCGTATTAATAGTGCAAAAGACGATGCTGCTGGCTTACAAATCTCTAATCGATTAGAAGCACAGATGAGCGGCATCGATGTTGCGGTTCGAAATGCTAACGACGGTATCTCCATTATGCAGACAGCAGAAGGGGCGATGAATGAAACCACCAATATCATGCAACGCATGCGAGACCTGTCACTGCAAGCGACTAATGGTTCGAATAGCCAATCAGAAAGGACGGCTATTCAAGAAGAAGTAACCGCCTTAAATGATGAGTTGAACCGAATTGCGGAAACCACGTCATTTGGTGGGAAAAAGCTCCTTAACGGCAGCTTTGGTAGCTCGTCATTTCAAATCGGTGGCAGCTCTGGTGAGGCGGTGCATATAGGTTTGAAAAACATGCGCACCGATGATATCAACATGGGCGGCTTTAGCTATGTTGCCAATGGCATGGCAAGTGACTCGTGGGAAGTTAAATCCAACCAGACAGATATGACGATGGCGTTTACCGATCGTTTTGGTCAGCCTCAAGAGATCAACATTAATGCCAAGGCGGGCGATGACATTGAAGAG
>NZ_JBFRSN010001289.1:0-759 GCF_041473595.1 Vibrio sp. 10N.222.46.A1 | reverse complement strand
TGAAGAGCTAGCGACTTATATCAATGGTCAAACGGATCTGGTTTCGGCTTCCGTCAATGATGAAGGGCAGCTTCAGATCTATATGTCAGGCGAAGACACGGCAGGCACGATCTCTTTCTCAGGCTCGTTAGCCAGTGAGCTTTCGATGTCGGCGGGTTATTACGAGTCAGTCGATGATATTAATGTCACTGATGTTGGTGGAGCACAGCGCGCCGTGTCTATTTTGGATACAGCGATGAAGTATGTTGATAGTCACCGTTCTGAACTCGGGGCGATGCAAAACCGCTTTGACCATGCGATTAATAACCTTGAAAATGTTCATGAGAACTTGGGGGCATCAAACAGTCGAATCAAAGATACAGACTACGCCAAAGAAACCACTCAAATGCTCAAACAACAAATACTGCAGCAAGTCAGTACCACTATTTTAGCTCAAGCTAAGCAAGCGCCGAACTTAGCTTTAACGCTGCTAGGCTAATAAATTAGGTTAATTCTTATAAAGGTATTCTCGGTTAACTAAAGTCCTTTGGTTAATTAAAACACAATATTTCCCCCGGCTGACGTTTCGACAACTTTAGCCTTTTTCTCATCTTTTTTTGATAATTTCACTGCCAGTCACGCTTTCTTATCCTTTCTCGCTATTTCTTTAATTTTGTTGCTTTTTTTCTAAAGGTTTCAGCATTCACGCCGTTATTAAAAGTAACTTAGAGATAACTACTTGGTTTTCCGAGACGTCGGAAGCCGCTATACCGGAAAATC
>NZ_JBFRSN010001288.1:0-3303 GCF_041473595.1 Vibrio sp. 10N.222.46.A1 | reverse complement strand
TTTTAATATCGATCGTAGCGACCGAGATCCAGAGCCAGTGAAACTTGCATTTGCTGATTTCAAACGACTGTTAGAACGTTTCCCTGCAAGCCCATACGCTGAAGATGCACAAAAACGCATGTTCGCACTGAAAAACCGCCTAGCGGAGTATGACTTAGCAACCGCTGATTTCTACCTGCGTCGTGAAGCTTGGATTGCAGCTATAAACAGAACACAAGAGTTACAGAAGACTTACCCTGACACCATTGCTGCACGTAAGTCTTTAGACATTCAATTAGAAGCTTATGAACAACTAGGCTTAGAAGACGCAGTGTTACGAACAGAAAAGTTAATCGAGCTCAATCCACTGCCTTAGTCAGCGAATCACACTCGTCGTTAACTAAAACAATCACTTCAAAATCGCGCTAATTTGTTAGCGCGATTTTTTTTGAACTTCGTCTGGTAAACTTGATGAATGGCAACATAAGCAGTATCTTCAATAGATAACTTTTAACAAAACATCAACATGGAGTGTGGATGTGAGCAGGATGTTATTATTTATCTGGATCGGGTTATTTAGCCAACTTTCCAACGCATTAGAACTGTCCCCATTGAGCAATCAACCTTACATGGGAGACTTAGATGTACTCAAAACAAAAGGAACAGTGAGAGTATTGGTTTCGGCTGATCTGGGCTTTTACTACATAGAAGATGGCAAGCCAAAAGGTATTGTGGCAGAAATGCTCTACCACTTTGAGAAAAGTCTTCGTAAGAAGCACCCCTATCTCAACGTTCAAATCATCCCCGTGCAACGAGATGATCTACTCCCCTCGTTAGAATCTGGTTACGGTGATGTCGCTGTCGCCAACCTAACGATCACCGACAAGCGGTTAAGTGTCATCGATTTTTCCGATCCAATGATCAAAGATGGGAAAGAACTGATTATCACCGGAAAAAATTCTGCCCCTATCACCGAAATCAAGCAATTGAGTGGTCAAGAGGTCTGGATCCGAGCTAGCTCAAGTTACTTCGAGAGTGTTCAAAGAGTCAACAAAGAGCTTAACGCACTAGGTTTACCACCACTGCATGTCCACTTTATCGAAGAATCATTGCAAGACTACGAGCTGATAGAACTAGTTAATCAGGGTTATATACAAGGTACAGTTCTAGATAGCCACAAAGCTAAGCTCTGGCTCGATGTTATGGAAAACATTCAGGTACACACTGAGTTGCCGCTGCGTGAAAATGGTCAAATTGCTTGGGCACTGAGAAAAGACAGCCCTCAGCTAAAGAAAGAGATCAACAAATACGTAAAGACCGCACGAACAGGAACTCTACTTGGGAACGTTATCTATAATAAATACATCGACAACACTCGTTGGTTAGGGCGAGCACTCAACCCAAATAAAGTAGACCGAGTGGCAAAACTGGCAGATGTCTTTGAAAAATATTCGAATGAATACGAATTCGACCCTTTGATGATGTCAGCTCAAGGTTTCCAAGAGTCTGGACTTGATCAAAGCAGGGTTTCTCACCGAGGCGCCATCGGTGTAATGCAGGTGTTGCCAAGTACCGCCAAAGACAAAAACGTCAATATAAAAAACATACATAAGGTGGATAACAACATCCATGCTGGTGTGAAATATATGCGCTTTATCAAAGACCGATATTTTGACGATCCAGCGATATCGCCTGACAATCAAATCTACTTCACTTTAGCTTCTTACAATGCCGGCCCCGCTAAGATAAGAAAGATGCGGAACATTGCTAAAAAAAAGGGTTATAACCCAAATATCTGGTTTAAAAACGTGGAAATCATCACTCGTAAGTACGTGAGTAAAGAACCCGTAACCTATGTCGCCAACATCAATCGTTACTTCGTCATTTACAAACAATTGCAAGCAATCAATGCCATCCGAGAGGACGGTACAGCGAGATTACTGAACACTAACGATTAACTTCGCCCTTAACATCAGAGCTTGAGGAACAAAGGTGTTAGATAAGGTTAAAAACATAAAAGCCGCATAAGAAAACTTATGCGGCTTTTGTTTATCTAATTCTGAAGAAGCTTACGCAGAGAGCTACATCATGATACCTATATCACAAAACACTATTGAGTAAATTTCAATCAAGCACTTTCTATAGGCTGTAGTCCGCCCCTAAAAACTGGTTTAATTTTTAGCGAAGCCTTGCCTCCAACTTATCGTTTTTCATAGGGATAACAAGTATTTTTCGACAAAAAGATATCAAGACTTGCGTGAGATCACATTTGATTTTAATGCTTATCCCACCCAACCAAAACAAGATCTAAATCACATTCTTTATTCCTAAAAGTCGTAATCTGAAGTTAACCCATGAGGGATACAACAGAGGAAAACTTCTATGAAAATGAACATCACTGGTAAAAATATCGACATTACCTCTGCAATCCGTGATCACATAGAAAGCAAATTTAAGAAGCTGGATAAATGGCAAGTAGACATCATTGGCTGCCAAGCGAGCTTTAGCGAAGAACCAAATAAAAAGAAAAAATTTGAAGCCGTTCTAACGGTACCAAAAGGCCAACTTGTTGCTTCATCAATTCATGACGACCTCTACGTAGCTATTAACGAAGTAGAACAAAAACTAGAGCGTCAACTCAACAAGCTGCGCCATAAACCAGAAGCGCGCCGCGCTGAAAAGCCTGAAATCGAAGAGCTAGAAGCTGAAGTAGAATAAGGAAATATGACAGATTAAAAAATAGCGCCTCAGGGCGCTATTTTTTTGCTTGACGCTCGTAGCTCGCTTGCTTATTGTGTTTAAACATTCATAAAACAATCACTTTTTATGCACTCTCACTCTTTGTTTATTTTTGACTTCTTTTTTCTTCCGTAAATCGGAGGCTAAGTCGTTTTAGAAAAACAAGTCAAAAACGAACAAGAAGCCTCCCACACTAGGGGGGCTTTTTTATAAGGACACATTTATGACTGACCGAACAATTTCACTAGATGATATCCGCCTTCGTCTCAATGATTTAGACGACGAACTCCTAAAATTACTTTCAGAGCGTCGTAAGCTGAGTATCGAAGTCGCTAAAAGCAAGGTAGAAACGTCAAAACCCGTTCGTGATGCAGTACGAGAGCAACAACTACTAGTCAAATTGATCAACAACGGTAAAGATAAATACGAGCTTGATGCGCAGTACATTACTAAGTTGTTTCATACCATCATTGAAGATTCGGTTCTGCTGCAACAGTCATACCTGCAAAACCTTGCGAATCCACAAAGCCGTAAACCACTAGCTCGCGTTGCATTCTTAGGTTCTAAGGGATCGTATTCTCACCT
>NZ_JBFRSN010001287.1:0-504 GCF_041473595.1 Vibrio sp. 10N.222.46.A1 | reverse complement strand
GAGTTCTACACCAATGTAATGGGCATGCAGCTATTACGTAAGAACGAAAACAAAGAGTACGAATACACACTGGCTTTCGTTGGCTTTGGTGACGAATCTCAAGGCGCTGTGATTGAGCTGACTTACAACTGGGGCACGACTGAATATGACCTTGGCTCAGCTTTTGGTCACGTTGCTATCGGTGTTGATGACATCTACACAACATGCGACGCGATTAAAGCAGCAGGCGGTAATGTGACACGTGAAGCGGGCCCTGTAAAAGGCGGCTCTACTCATATCGCATTCGTTAAAGATCCTGACGGCTACATGATTGAGCTTATTCAGAACAAACAAGCAAGTGCTGGTCTAGAAGGTTAACCCTTCGTAGCCTCTGCAATATTTGGCTATGGAATAAACACTATAAGCGAGCATAAAGCTCGCTTTTTTTGTAGCTCTATTAATAATCGATATTCTTTACTAATTATTACAACATTCTCACTGATGAAACTTTACATGATAATAATT
>NZ_JBFRSN010001286.1:0-515 GCF_041473595.1 Vibrio sp. 10N.222.46.A1 | reverse complement strand
ATATCCCCCTCACAAAGCAAATATGTGAGGAAAGTGCCTCGAAATCACATAAAAACCACACTTTTCTCCAACAAAAAAATGCCTTTTTTCATAAATAAATTCGATTTTTTTCTAATTTTTATCGGTTTTTGACCAAATTGGGCAGTCTCGTGACGTTTCTGTTTTGCGGTCACTTGGAAAAGTAGAGTGAAAACAACTCAATCTAGAGGCCAATACTCACTTGGGTTTGATAATTCAGCCCTCGTACTCCATTAAATGAAGCTTTCAAACTCAAACTTTATAAATCCACTTTCTATTCACCCGTAGCATTGCCGCGCCGAAAGCACATTTCGTGGCTGCCCTTTCGTTGATTTAACCTAAAACATTCAGTAAAGCGCATGGAAAAAGAGAATTGGTTAACGTGAAAAGCTAGGGGGAAGATTAGGTTTGAAGATAAAAAACAAAAAAAATGGCTAAGGTAATTAACCTTAGCCATTTTTATTCGATGTTTTGAATTGTTCTTTACAAGCTATGAG
>NZ_JBFRSN010001285.1:0-731 GCF_041473595.1 Vibrio sp. 10N.222.46.A1 | reverse complement strand
TACGAAGAGTTTACCAAGAGTGATGATACGCCCGTCACTAGTGCTGATCTCGCCGCTCATAAACTGATCTCGAAAAAACTTAGCGAACTGACACCTGATATTCCGGTGTTATCGGAAGAAGCCGCTGATATCAGCCTAGAGCAACGTTCTCAATGGGATCGCTACTGGTTGGTTGACCCGCTGGACGGAACACAGGAATTCATCGCACGAAGTGGCGATTTCGCGACAATCATAGCCCTAATCGAACACAACAAGCCGGTAATGGGCGTGGTGTACGCACCGGTTTCAGGTGTGAGTTATTACGCTTACAGTGGTAAAGGTGCATGGAAAATTCCAGACCTTAATGACAGCGTTAAAATCAAAACGCACCGTCACGAGCTACCAAACCAATCGATCGCGATGGCAATCAGCCGTCGCCAAGACATCAATCGAATCACTAACCGTATGAGCTCTGCTTGGAACTACGACTTAGTTCCTCTTGGCTCTGCTGCGCTTAAGGCATGTTTAGTCGCAGAAGGTGCTGTGGACTGTTATCTACGTATTGGACCAACCGGAGAGTGGGATACCGCAGCAACCCAGTGCATTGTTGAAGAAGCTGGCGGACGAATCTTAAGTACCCAGTTAGAGCCGCTTTCGTACAATGAAAGAGAGACGCTTGAGAACCCGAACTTCATTGTGCTTGGTGATGCTGACTTACCGTGGGCAGAAATCTTACAAGGTAAAGACTAGGC
>NZ_JBFRSN010001284.1:0-2543 GCF_041473595.1 Vibrio sp. 10N.222.46.A1 | reverse complement strand
AATTAAAGCTGCTCTAATCGAGCGTAAGCCGTTACTAACCACTTAATCCCTTCACCATTGAACGCAACTTGAACTCGGCTTTGTGGGCCACTTCCTTCGAAGTTGATGATGGTACCTTCACCAAACTTAGGGTGTTTAACGCGAGAGCCCAAACTAAAGCCTGTTTCATTGAAGTTCTCTTTCACGGCGGTTTGGCTAAAGCGACCACTGCTTGCAGGGCGACTCACTTGCGCTTTCATACGCACTTCATCCAGACATGTCTCTGGTAGCTCACGAATAAAACGAGATGGCTTGTGATACTTGTCTTGACCGTACAAACGACGCATTTCAGCGTAAGTGATGTAGAGCTTCTCCATCGCACGGGTCATGCCGACGTAACACAGACGACGCTCTTCTTCTAAACGCCCCGCTTCTTCTGCAGACATCTGGCTTGGGAACATGCCCTCTTCAACACCAACCATGAATACCATTGGGAACTCTAGGCCTTTGGCACTGTGCAGAGTCATGAGCTGAACCGCATCATCAAACTCATCAGCCTGACCTTCACCCGCTTCCAAAGCCGCATGAGTTAAGAACGCTGTTAGCATGCTCATTTCATCCGCTTCTTCTGGTTTTTCAAACTGACGCGTTGCCGTTACCAATTCTTCCAAGTTCTCAATACGTGCCTTCGACTTCTCGCCTTTCTCTTGCTCGTACATCGCAAACAAGCCCGACGATTTGATCACGTGGTCGGTTTGCTCATGAAGTCTCAGTTCTATGGTGTCATCTTCAAGTGCATTGATAAGTTCAATAAAGCGGCTCAATGCACCCGCAGCACGACCAGGTAGCACTTGCTCTTCTATCAAAGCAACACTGGCTTCCCACATGGTTGCACCACGATCACGCGCTGCAAGACGAATCGTTTCTAGCGTTTTATCACCCAAGCCACGAGTCGGCGTATTAACGACACGTTCGAATGCCGCATCATTACTACGGTTACTCATTAAGCGCAGGTAGCTCAAAGCATCTCTAATTTCCTGACGCTCGAAGAATCGCATGCCACCGTAGATTCGGTAAGGCAGGCCACCTTGGATAAGCGCTTCTTCAAGCACACGAGATTGGGCGTTATTACGATAAAGCATCGCGGTATCTTCTAACGCACCGCCTTTCTCTTGCCACTCTTTGATTTTGCTAACCGTGAAACGCGCTTCATCTAACTCGTTATAAGCTGAGTAAACTGAGATTGGCTCGCCATCGTTGCCATCAGTCCACAGCTCTTTACCCATACGCTCGGTGTTGTTCGAGATAAGCTCGTTCGACGCCTGAAGAATGGTTTTGGTTGAACGGTAGTTTTGTTCGAGTCGAACCGTTGAAGCACCTGGGAATTCATCCAAGAACTTCTGAATATTTTCAATTTTAGCGCCACGCCAGCCATAGATAGATTGGTCATCATCACCCACGATCATCACGCGACAATCCGGGCCCGCCATCATACGTAACCAAGCGTATTGGATGTTGTTGGTATCTTGGAATTCGTCGACAAGAATGTGCTTAAAGCGAGCTTGGTAGTGCTCGCGGATGTGTTTCTTATCGCGCAATAGTTCATGCGATCGCAACAAGATTTCAGCAAAATCGACCAAGCCAGCACGATCACATGCCTCTTGGTAAGCAGAGTAAATCTTTAACCACGTTTGAGTTATTGGATCATGGTAGGCGTCAATGTGACTTGGGCGCAGCCCTTCGTCTTTCTTGCCATTGATCCACCAAGAAGCTTGCTTGGCTGGCCACTGCTTTTCATCAAGGTTTTGCGCCTTGATTAAGCGACGCAGCAAACGAATCTGATCATCTGAATCAATGATCTGGAAGTCTTCTGGCAGTTTTGCATCTAGGTAGTGAGCACGAAGAATGCGGTGACAGATACCGTGGAAGGTGCCGTTCCACATGCCCGACGAACTGCCCATCATCAACTCTTCAATACGACCACGCATCTCTGCTGCCGCTTTGTTGGTGAAAGTAACCGACATGATAGAGAACGGTGATGCTTGCTCTACGCTTTGTAACCAAGCGATACGATGCACCAACACTCGCGTTTTACCACTACCAGCACCTGCCAGAATAAGTAGGTTTTCTAAAGGTGCCGCGACCGCCTCACGTTGTTTGTCGTTTAGGCCATCGAGTAAAAGCGAAGGATCTATCATTGGATATGCTCACTACTGGGTATTTATACATAAAAGTTGATTATAACCTAAACACTAGGCTGCGTTTAGGATAATAAGAAGAAAAAATAATCAAAAATTAACATAATAAAATCAGCAATTTAAACCATAAATCATCATTAATATTGATATTTTTTATAATGCCGTGAAATTATTTCCTAGTTCTTCCTATCCTTTTTAGTAAGCAAGTTAACAATTCATTAACCTGCGATGTAAAAATACTATTAAGTCCTAGAGGGAATGACTATGAAAAATTCTAATCTTGCTGTTACAGCTGCAATCACAAGTGTACTAGCGTTTGGCGGTGCAGTTCTTACATCAGCACCTGCGGAAGCAGCAGCAAAAGAA
>NZ_JBFRSN010001283.1:0-620 GCF_041473595.1 Vibrio sp. 10N.222.46.A1 | reverse complement strand
GAGAAACTGTTCGGTAAGACTGTTGCTCCAGTTGAAGGCAAGCAAGAGTGGGTTGATGCAATCCGTCAGGCTCTACTTGCTTCTAAGATCATCTCTTACGCTCAAGGTTTCATGCTAATGCGTGAAGCGTCGAACGAAAACGGTTGGGATCTAAACTACGGTAACGTTGCACTTATGTGGCGTGGCGGTTGTATCATCCGTTCTGCATTCCTAGGCAACATTCGTGATGCTTACGAAGCGAACCCAGAAATCGCTTTCCTAGGTTCAGATGCATACTTCAAAGGCATCCTAGACAACTGCATGGGCGCTTGGCGTAAAGTTGCAGCTAAGTCTATGGAATCAGGCATCCCAATGCCATGTATGACTTCTGCACTAACGTTCCTAGACGGCTACACTACAGCTCGTCTTCCAGCGAACCTTCTACAAGCTCAACGTGACTACTTCGGTGCTCACACTTATGAGCGTACTGACCGTCCACGTGGTGAATTCTTCCACACAAACTGGACTGGTACAGGCGGCGACACTGCTTCTACAACTTACGACGTATAATCGTTAGTTAGAATCAGTAAAGAACACGTTCGTTCTTTCAGCTGAAAACTAGAAAACAAAAGGATGCCAAT
>NZ_JBFRSN010001282.1:0-650 GCF_041473595.1 Vibrio sp. 10N.222.46.A1 | reverse complement strand
GCATTATACATTCCTTATATGTTTCATCTTTAGGCTAACTGTATCTTGTAATAGTCATACAAGCTAGGAAGTCGACAAGTTTGGCTTATTCGTATTAGTTAATAGTTATTTATAGCTCGATAGTCACTCACTTCTACAATCGACTCTTTCTACAATCGATTCCTCCAACCACGGACTCTTCCAACAATCCTGCATAAATTCCATTGTGTGCTATCAGCTGTCGATGGTTACCTTGTTCAACAATTTCACCCTTTTCCAACACCAAAATCGTATCTGAGTGACGAACGGTACTCAAACGGTGTGCAATCGCAATCACGGTTTTTTCCTTGAAAAGGCGCTGCATTGCTTTTTGAATTAGGTCTTCGGTGATTGAATCTACCGAACTGGTCGCCTCATCAAGCATCATCAGTTGTCCACCTTGTGCAACCGCTCTAGCGAACGAGATAAGCTGCGTTTGCCCTACAGACAAGTTGGATCCGTTCTTTTCCAAGTGGAAGTCATAACCTTGTGGCAATTGTTCAATAAACTTATCGGCATAAACATAGCGCGCAGCCTGTTCAACCTCAGTTCTAGATAGATGCGTTTTACCCAGCGCGATATTGAATTGGATGGTCTCTTCAAATAAGTGCACGTCTTGCATCATCATTGAG
>NZ_JBFRSN010001281.1:0-263 GCF_041473595.1 Vibrio sp. 10N.222.46.A1 | reverse complement strand
TTGAACTCAACGTCTTTACTACCTACGTAGATAAGTGGCACTGGTAGGTTAGTGTGTGCAGTGTGGATGCCGCCCGTTTCTGGGTTTACCATCATTTCCGCGTTACCGTGGTCAGCGGTGATAAGCAGTTGGCCATCGGCTTCTTTGATTGCTTCAACCACTTTGCCAAGACATTCGTCTAGCGACTCTACCGCTTTAACCGCTGCATCGTAAACGCCAGTGTGGCCAACCATGTCACAGTTAGGGAAGTTACACACGATAGC
>NZ_JBFRSN010001280.1:0-1446 GCF_041473595.1 Vibrio sp. 10N.222.46.A1 | reverse complement strand
TTCTTATTGGTTCGATTTCGATACTCGCTTGGCGACAAGTAGTTATCGCCATTCAGGTCTGCAGACACGTCAAAGCCACGAATTTTTCGCCATTGGCTGATAGCATTGCCATCCGGAGTTGTGGTCGGAGCGTCGGTTAACTTAACGGTTGGAAAGCTATTTTTGAGTTTTACTTCTTTTAACCGCGGCCTGTCGTCTGCGTTCTCACTTTGCCAACGAACTCTCACAACGTATAAACGGCCACCCTCTCTCAAAAAGGTTGAACCAAAATACTGGCCGCCACCATAACTCACCCCACTGCCATCATGAGTTGTGGCTCTTACCCAGTTACCCGGAAGGTTCCAAATCACCGATTGGTTTCTGGTCATATTGAGCGTTTTGTCTTTCTTTACATCGAGCCTTTCCCACTGTGAAACCCTTCCGTGAGAGTCAATAGCTGTTGGGTATTCAATCCAGAATTCGCCGCTGACAGCAAACTGTGAGAACTTAAAGGTCAGACGTTCGAACTGTTCAGCATGATAGACATACAAAGCCCCGCCCTGTTCGAAATTCTCAAACACATCAGCATCCCAAGGAGGCTCTTGATACAGCCAAAAGCCCGCATGATCTTCACTGGCTGTATAGCCCAAGGTCATAGGCTTTCCACTTAAGAGAGTATTTTCACCGTGGGTGTTATCAACTTCTGCAAGCACTGTATCTTCAGAAAAATGGAGAAAGAAGTCTTCAAAATCAACGCCATGTAATTCTGCGTTATTACGAAGGTCATTCTCCAACCAACCAGAATTGAGCTCCATTTTTTGGTTATACATATACCCAATTGTCGTAGCTCGCTTATTGTCGGTTTTATCTGCATAAGAGCCAAATACGAGGTCACTGTTCGCAATTTCCCAATCAATGACAGCATTCGCAGACATTGGGGAGCCCGAAAGATCAGCGCCGGATTCATGTTGCCCTGGCAGTACAATCGCTGTACCAACAGCAAAAGAATAGCCGGTAATTAAATATGAAAGAATGAGTGTGAGCAGCCCAGAAATGTAAGTTTTCATGATTCAAACTTCCTAATCGATACTATTGCCAATCAAAATACCTCATTCAAAATCAACATATTACGCGTCAAATTAGGGAGCAATGTAAGAAAAAAGTATCGTCTAGAAAAGTTCATAGTTCAAGCGTTAAGCCCCCCGGTTCGACGAGCATTTAAGTGTGCCATCGAATGCCCGAATGAAGACAATCTGAAACTACCGCCAGCTTAAAAGGGAAATGACAGCTTCACCTCTAAGGTCATTTGAGTTCGGGATGAAATGATTATGTTGGTCGTTATAAAAACCAAATGAGAGGGGGATTAGGCTTGCTGTGTCAGTATCAATCGATGAAAACCACCTACGGATGTAAGTGGTTTTTGCCGGAATAAATAGAAGGGATATATTTAGGTGCTTGAGTCGCTTT
>NZ_JBFRSN010001279.1:0-518 GCF_041473595.1 Vibrio sp. 10N.222.46.A1 | reverse complement strand
GGAGAAGGCGGCTATTTTAAACGATGACTGCTATTGAAAAACTATAGACGCTATTTGAAACCATAACCGCGACACACTACAAGTTTCATTTTAACTAACTGTTTTAGTATGAATTAACGCAGTTTAAACATACCAACCATTGATGCCAGTCGTTCGTTTACTTGGGAGATATTGTTGGTTTGCACCAAAGCTTGATCTCCATTTTTGTTGAGTTCATTTACAATGTCACTCAGAGCCACCATGTTACGACTAATTTCCTGAGTTACGCTGCTTTGCTCTTCTGCGGCCGTTGCAATTTGAATGCTTAGGTCATTGATACCCGTTACTTGTGACGTTAGCTCATTTAAGCTGCTGCCCACTTTCTCTGTGTTATTAAATGTTTCGTCACAAGTCCCTTTCGTCTTATTCATAGACTCTTCAACATTCTTGTTCACTGAAAGCAAACGAGTCAGCGCTTGTTCAATCTGTTGTGTACTCGCTTGTGTTCGACTCGCTAAGGCTCTCACTTCATCAGCTAC
>NZ_JBFRSN010001278.1:0-1076 GCF_041473595.1 Vibrio sp. 10N.222.46.A1 | reverse complement strand
ACCTTGGGCATGGATGTTCCTGTGTCGATCGCTCTATTGTTTGCCTATGTTGCGAGTTTAGTGGCAACGGTGACAGAGCAAGGCGAAGTGTTCTTTGAATCTATCTCGATGTTCACCTTCTTCCTATTACTGGGGCGTTTCCTTGAGATGCGCGCGCGTCGTAAAGCGGCAGCAGCTAGTGGTAACCTGCTTAAGCTAGTTCCAGCTATGGCGACAACATTAGACGGTGAACAAGTTCCAGTTAAAACATTGAAAGTCGGCGACCAGATTCGCGTTCTTCCTGGTGAGCATATTCCTGCGGATGGCAAAGTATTATCTGGCAGAATTCACATTGATGAATCCATGCTGACTGGTGAGTCAATTCATGTGGTTAAGAACGAAGACGATACCGTCTTTGCTGGTACATTGAATGGTGATGAATCGTTTGAATTGGAAGTGATGACGTCTAAAGCGGATTCCGTGATTTCCAATATCGTTCGCCTTCAGGATGAAGCGCAACTGTCTAAGCCTCGCATCGCAGAGATTGCCGATGTGGTTGCTCGATACTTTGTTGCTGTGATTCTGGTTATCTCGTTCGGCACTTGGTTTTACTGGCACCAAACACGTCCAGAAGATGCTTTCTGGATTATGCTCTCGGTACTTGTTGCGACATGTCCTTGTGCTCTATCGCTTGCAACACCGACAGCCATCACCTGCTCAACTTCTCGTATGGGTAATTTCGGTATCTTGCTGCGCAAAGGCCATGTGTTTGAAACTTTGTGCAAAGTGAATCACTTGATCATAGATAAAACAGGCACGTTGACCGAGGGTGATATTCGTATCAGCCAAGTTGAAACCTTCGCAGAACTTGATAAAGACACCTGTTTGAAAGTAGCGGCGAGCCTAGAGCAACATGCTAACCACCCTATCGCGAAAGCGTTCAAGACTCATCTTTCTGATGATATCGAAGTAGAGTCTGTCAATAACGTAATTGGCTCTGGTATCACTGGTGAGTGGAATGGACAAGAAGTCGCTATCGGCAGCAGTGAATTCATTCTTGGTGATGCACAAACATCGGAAAGCAATGGTATTTACTT
>NZ_JBFRSN010001277.1:0-321 GCF_041473595.1 Vibrio sp. 10N.222.46.A1 | reverse complement strand
CACTTTCTATACTGGGATAACGGTATGGAACAGCGAGACCAGTAAAGCTGACACGCGTCTCGACACCTTTGTTGTGCATTTCCGCGATTTAACTGAGCAACAGATCATTTCTTATGTTGAGAAAGAGCAGCCTTATTACTGCGCGGGCAGTTTTATGTGCGAAGGGTTAGGTATTGCATTGTTTAAACAGATGGAAGGTAAAGACCCAAACACGCTGATCGGCTTACCTCTGATCGATTTAGTCGATATGCTTGAGGCACAAGGAATGAACGTGTTGTAAGCGATACTTACCACTCTGTTGGAGATTCCCTACTCCTTCCT
>NZ_JBFRSN010001276.1:0-1955 GCF_041473595.1 Vibrio sp. 10N.222.46.A1 | reverse complement strand
ATCCCAGTATAGAAAGTGATGCTCTTACCACTTTGACGAGACAATTGCTCAATCGCTTTCTCACGAGTATGAGGTTTGCCAATGATTTCTTCGTCGATCACACATACTTGATCGGAACCAATCACTAGGCTTGGTTGTTCGACAGCACAAGACTTGGCTTTGGTCTCAGCAAGACGCATTACCAATTGTTGAGGAGTCTCTTCTGGAAGTGGCGTTTCATCGCAGTCAGGCTTTGCTGTGACAAAGTCTAACTGTAGTTTTTTGAGGATCTCTTGCCTAAATGGAGATGTAGAAGCTAAAACTAGTTGGTAATTTCTCATTTTAATTTACAATTCGTGTAAGCATTTAGTTCAGGATAACGTAACTTATCCTGCTATTCATAATGCTCTGAACAGGAAAGGTAGGAAAGTACATTTTTTTTGCCATTTCCTTTGACTAAACACGATTTGGAAGATAAGATTCGCGCCCTATGCAAAAGGAAAAAATACCGCGTACAGTTGATCCGGCAAGAACGGCTCAAAAACGACTCGATATGGATGGTATCATTCAAGTCAGTCTTTTAAAGCGTTTAACCGAAACAACTGAAGGCGTAAAACGTGACGCGCAAGTCTCAATGTCATTTGGGCTTGATGAACAACGATTAGTCGTTATCTCTGGTAAAGCTAACGTCGAAGTCGATTTAGAGTGTCAACGTTGTAATGAGGTTTTCGCACATGAGTGCGATGTCCAATTTACTTATACTCCTGTTTACAGCGAGAAAAGTGAAGAGGAAGCACCGGAAGAGTACGATTTGGTAGATCTGAACGAGTACGGTGAGTTAGACCTGATTCAATTAGTTGAAGACGAGTTCATCCTTGGATTGCCACAAATAGCAATGCACGACGATGCGAAATGTAGCGTTAACTCAAATAACTTGGTGTTTGGTGAACTTCCTGAAGAAATTGAGGAAGATAAAAAGCCGAATCCATTTGATGTTTTAAAAAACTTAAAGAAATAACTTATTAGTAAGTATCTTTAAGAATTTACATAGGAGTAGGGTCAATGGCCGTACAAAAGAGCAAGAAATCACGTTCAATGCGTGGCATGCGTCGTTCACACGATGCGCTAACTACAGCTGCACTTTCTGTAGACGCAACTTCAGGTGAAACTCACCTACGTCACAACGTGACTGCCGAAGGTTTCTACCGCGGCAAAAAGGTTATCAACAAGTAAGGTTGACCTTTGCAAAATCTAACCGTTGCGCTTGATGCAATGGGCGGGGACTTCGGTCCTCGTGTAACAGTGCCTGCCGCCGTGCAGGCACTGTCGTATTTCCCAGAGCTAAAAGTCATTCTCATAGGTGATCGAAATGCGATCACATCTCAATTATCTTCATTAGGTCGAATGCCTGATTCTCGTTTGAGTATCCAGCATTGTGATCGAGTTATTTCCAATTCTGAAAAACCTTCACTAGCCTTACGTAATAGTCAGGGTAGTTCTATGCGTGCTGCTATCGATCTGGTTGCCGAGTCACAAGCTGATGCTTGTGTGAGTGGTGGCAACACCGGCGCACTGATGGCGTTATCTCGTTTCCGACTCAAACTCCTTCCTGGTATTGATAGGCCTGCATTGGTTTCAGCTTTGCCTACCGCTTCTGGCAACCGTACATGGATGCTTGATTTAGGAGCGAACGTTTCTAGTGACGCGGATTCACTGTTTCAGTTTGCCGTAATGGGCAGTGCATTAGCAGAACAACATTTAGGTCGCGTGCCTCGTGTCGCTATCTTGAATATCGGCGCTGAAGAAATCAAAGGCAATGACCTTGTAAAACGATGCGCTGAAATGTTGTCGAATACTCAGTCTGTGAACTTCATAGGCTATATTGAAGGTAATCAATTACTTCAAGATGCGGCTGATGTCGTCGTATGTGATGGTTTTGTGGGCAATGTCTGCTTAAAAACGTGTGAAGGTACGGC
>NZ_JBFRSN010001275.1:0-633 GCF_041473595.1 Vibrio sp. 10N.222.46.A1 | reverse complement strand
AAGTTAACAGGATATAAAAGAGGGTTATCAAATGGCTGAGTAGTTAGCTCTTTGATAAAGCCTTTCAAACCTTTATTTTTCAACGTATAAGTTAACAATAAAATAAACACACCGAGTGCCATCGACATTGGGACATTTACATCCGCTGTCGGTAGATCTCTAAAGTGTTCTAAACCCATTACACGAGTTAACCCTGGTATTAAATCTATAGGCAATAGGTCGACTGCATTCATTAACAACACCCAAACAAAAGTGGTTAATGCCAGTGGCCCTATTAATTTATCCTCCGCTTGAAAAATCTCTTTGACTAGGTTGTTAACGAAATCAAAGATAAGCTCGATAAAACATTGAAAACGACCTGGAACACCGCTAGTGCCCTTGGTCACTACATATCGAAAAGCTCCAATAAACAGTAAACCCGTGATCCAAGATACCAACATTGAGTCAATGTTGAACGCCCAGAAACCATCACCTGTAGTTAAGAAGGTTAAGTGATGCTCTATGTATTCGTGAGCGGTAGTGACTTGATCCATACTACACGTACTCCGATCTTGTAGAGGCAGTAATAAATGGTGTTAAGAAGTACCCAATCATTGTGAAAATATACGCGTATAATATTACTGGGTTATCCAA
>NZ_JBFRSN010001274.1:0-764 GCF_041473595.1 Vibrio sp. 10N.222.46.A1 | reverse complement strand
GTGGTGTGTTGTGGTAATTTAGTGTGTTAATATTGACCAGTATATAGGCTTGCATAAGAACAAGCTGTTCCCACCATATAATTGAAAGCTTTAGTGAATGAAACAACAATTTTTATTAGAAGGTCACCGAGCAGTAAACAGTTTGCTTCGAAAGCTTGCCCTTGGGTTGGATCGCAAAGAATTAAATCGTAAGATCATTCAACTCACCGAGCAGATTTTTGGTCAAAGGATGGCCTCTATCCTATTGCTAAACCCCGAATCGAATACATTACATTTAGAATATGCTCCAAACTTGCCTGATTTTTATAACCAGCAGATAGAAGGGGTGGGGGTTGGTGCCGGAATTGGTTCCTGTGGCGAAGCGGCGGCACTTAAGAAAGCTGTCATGGTCTCCAATATTAATGCACACCCGAATTGGACTCCTTTCTTAGCCTTAACCAACCAGGCTAACCTTCATGCATGTTGGTCAGTGCCAATCATCTCTTCACATGGTCACGTATTGGGTACCTTCGCAATTTACAGTCAGTACATCTCTGAACCTCATGAGTTTGAACTTGAGATCTTAGAGTTATTGGCTTCTCTGTATTCAGTCGCGCTTGAGAAGTATGAGTTAGAGAATCAACTCAACTTTTTTGCCAATCGAGACTCTCTAACACACAGTTTGAATCGCCGAGCATTGCTGATAGAAGCCGAGCAGGTGTTAACTAACCGCTGTTTTACTGAAAAAGTGATGGCATGCCTGTTTGTTGATGTCGATAAATTTA
>NZ_JBFRSN010001273.1:0-1574 GCF_041473595.1 Vibrio sp. 10N.222.46.A1 | reverse complement strand
ATCTCTAGCAACGGTGAAAAAGTACTGCTGGGCCTATCTAATGGCAAAGCTATCTATGTGGACTTAGTCACCGGACGCCGTCTGGAGTTCCTCGCTCACCGAGAAAAAGTTAATTCCGTCTCCCTATCTTCGAATGGGCGCTACGCATTATCAGGCGGTAACGACTATAAAGCTTACCTTTGGGATACCGAATCAGGCTTGGTATTGCGTACATTCGAGCACGAACAAAGAGTCGTACGAGTTGCCTTACAACGAGATGGAGAGCTAGCTTTTACCTCCGATGGAGGGAATCAAGCGATGATCTGGGATCTTGAGACAGGTGAACCTCAAGCTCAATTGCAGAGCTGGTCTCGACAGCTAATTTTCTCCAGTGCTCGCTTTTCTGATGACGGCAGTATGTTGGTAACAGGTACGCCATCTAGCCAAGTGAGCGTGTGGAATACTCAAGATGGCAAACGCATTTCTCGCCACGACGCCGAGCCATTAAAAGATGCTCGCCCTCCTCGTGCGGTAGTGTATGATGCAGCCTTTGATGATAAGAACCGTGTGATATCGGGCACCTCTGCGGGCATTGCCCAAGCTTGGAATGTGGATTAAGAACGATGACAGAAAAGCGAGTTGAACAATTAGAAAGCCGCGTGAATGACCTAGAATGTCAGTTGGCTTTCCAAGAGCAAACCATTGAAGAACTTAATGAAGCGCTTAGCCAACAACAGATGTTGATCACGAGAATGCAAGACCAGATGAAGTTCGTGGTTGGCAAAGTAAAAAATATGGATGGCTCAAACCTCGCTGACGCATCAGAAGAGACGCCCCCTCCACACTATTAAGTGCGCTTTAAAGATAACGAATTAGTTCTAGTGACGCATATCGTTAGTTTTTCGTCCTCAATGTGTAAACACATGTCAGGACGGGACATAGAAAACCAAAAGGGCGACAGATACTTATCTGTCGCCCTTTTGTTTGTTTAACCTGCGCTAATTCAACTAAAGTCAGTTAAGCCAATACAAACTTAGTCATCGGCATAAATTTTTACTTCCACGCAGCCATTAGTATCAACACTCGCACGGTACATTCCTGAACTGTTCATACCGAAATGAATATCACCTTGTCCATCGATAGCAATCAAGCCTCCTTCACCACCCATGGTTTTCAATTCACCTTGAATAATCGTTTCACAAGCCGTATGCACATCTTCCTTGAGATAACGCATTCGTGCCGCCACATCACTGGCAACCATCTTTCTAAGGAAGAACTCCCCCATACCTGTTGTTGAAACGGCCACGTTGCCATTTTCAGCAACAGTGCCTGCACCGATGATTGGAGAATCTCCCACACGACCGTATTTTTTATTGGTTACGCCACCAGTGCTGGTTGCGGCTGCTAAGTTTCCGGCTTGGTCTAATGCGACCGCGCCAACCGTGCCGTACTTTTTATCATCTGGATATTTATCTGCTTGCTCTTCATCATATTTCGCTTCAGACAAAGCAAAAATACCTTTCTCTTTCATCAACTGAAGTTGGTCATAACGACGCTCAGTAAAGAAGTAATCTTGCTCGGTGAAAGTATGGTCA
>NZ_JBFRSN010001272.1:0-1781 GCF_041473595.1 Vibrio sp. 10N.222.46.A1 | reverse complement strand
CAGTTTAGTGACGGACGCTTACTCAAGAAAAATCGTGGGCTATCACATAAGTGATGATATGAAAGCTCGCACGGTCAAGCAGGCCTTTTTAAACGCGTTGAAAGAACGGAATAATACAGGTGAGCTTGTACATCACTCAGATCGAGGTGTTCAGTACTGCTCTGTTGAATACCAAGAGTTGCATCGACAGTATGATGTATCTTGCTCAATGACTGATGGCTATGACTGTTATCAGAATGCGTTGGCAGAGAGGATCAACGGAATACTGAAGATGGAGTATCTGTTGAATAAGCCTAATGATTTAGATGAAGCAAAGAAAATGGTCGCCGAATCAGTAAAAATCTATAATGAATATAGGCCTCACACAGCTCTAAAATACAAAACGCCCGATGAAGTACATCGAGCGTTTTAGTCAATCAAGTGTCAACCCATATCAGGACGGGTCATGTCGTCTTTCAGCTAAAGCAACCGCTTTAGCTGAAAGACTTGAGTAGAGCTCTAACCTCGAATGATCATTTGCTCACGCTCAGGGCCTACTGACACCATCACAATTGGCACACCCATCAATTCTTCGATACGTGTAACGTAATCTTGTGCCGCTTGAGGAAGGCTCTCAAACGTGCGACAGCTCGTGATGTCTTCATCCCAGCCAGCCATATCTTCATATACAGGCTTTAGTTCAGCCGTTTGTGGCCAAATCGGGTTTTCAGTGTGCTCACCAGAGTAAGCGGTACAGATCTTAAGTTCAGACAAACCAGACAGGCAATCAATCTTAGTCAGTGCGATTTCCGTTGCAGCTTGCAGGTCAACACCGTTGCGAGTTGCTACTGCGTCGAAGTAACCCATATCACGTGGGCGGCCTGTTGTTGCGCCGTATTCGTTAGAGCTTTCGCGGAAGCTATCTTGCTCTTCCATTGCAGTCACTAGCGTACCAGTACCTACAGATGAGCTGAACGATTTAGCCACAGCAATAACGCGCTCAGGGCGAAGGGCAGGTAAACCACTACCGATGCCTGCGTATGCAGCGGTTACATTTGAAGATGTCGTCCAAGGATATTCACCGTAAACAAGGTCGCGACCTGCACCTAACTGAGCTTCGAACAGTAAGTTCGCGTCTTGCGATTGCAGTGCTTTAAGCGGCTCAGTTACGTTGCAAATGAATGGGCGCCAAGCTTTAGTCACTTCAAGTAACCATTCTGTCATTTCAGAAGCAGTCTGAGAGAAGTCACATTGTGGGTATAGCGCTTTAAGTTGAGGCATCTTCCAATCAAGTAAGAATTGAATGCGTTGCTCCAAAATTTCAGGTTGATTCAACCAGCCAACAAGAATGCCTTTCTTCATCACACGATCGCCGTACGCTGGTGCAATACCTTGACGTGTTGAGCCATAAGCGCCATCGCCTAAACGTTCTTCTTCAAGCGTGTCTTCAAGGGCGTGTAAAGGTAGACACAGTGTCGCACGGTCTGATATCGCCATTTTCACTTTGATGCCAGCTGCTTGTACTTCTGCAATTTCTTCAGTTAGCGCAGCAGGGCTGATCACCATGCCAGGGCCAAGAACAGCCGTACAATCAGGATTAAATATACCACTAGGCAGTTGATGCAGTTTGAATGTACCGAAGTCGTTTACTACGGTATGGCCGGCATTGTTTCCGCCTTGAAAGCGAATGCTAGCAGAAGCTTGGTCTGCTAAAAAATCAACGATACGGCCTTTGCCTTCGTCGCCCCAGTTTGCGCCTACAACAACAATAGATGGCATAATTTTTCTCCTGACTGATTGAG